>NZ_JBEOZU010000065.1:0-4663 GCF_040298185.1 Streptomyces sp. NPDC001634
GCCGCCTCGGACCCTCGCCCCCAACCCCCCGCTCTTCCGGTCTGCGCTTCAACCTCTCCCACACCGACGGTCTGATCGCCTGTGTGGTCACCGACCGCGGCCGCGCCGGCGGCGTGGACGCCGAGCGCTCGCCCGCGGGTGCCGACGCGGTGGCGTATCTGCCGCGGCTGTTCGCGGAGCGGGAGCGGGCCGACCTGGCGGCCGTCGCGGACGACGGGGCGCGGGCAGCACGCCTGGCCGCGTACTGGGTGCTCAAGGAGGCCTACCTCAAGGCGCTCGGCACCGGGTTGCGTCGCGAGCTGTCGTCCTTCGCCTTCAGTGGCCTGGCCGGTCCCCGTGTCCGGCTGCACGACGCCGAACGGCCCGTGCGGCACTGGCACTTCGACCTGATCCGTCCGACGCCGTACCACGTGGTGGCCGTGGCCGCCGAACACGCCGGGCCCGCGGGCCTGAGCACCATCGTTCTGTCCGGCTGACGTCTCTTCCACCCCTACCGAGGAGTCCCCGATGTCCGACAAGCCCAGCATCGCCGTCGTCGGCGGCGGAGTCGCCGGCCTCTCCGCCGCGTACGCCCTGCGCGAGCACGCCCAGATCACCCTGTTCGAACGCGAGGACCACTACGGCGGCCACGCCAACACCATCGAGGTGCAGGACGCGGGCCGGATCCTGGGCCTCGACACCGCGTTCGTCGTCTTCAACCCTCCCGCCTACCCAAACCTGAGCGCCTTCTTCGAGGAGCTGGGCGTGGAGGCAAAGCAGTTGCTCAGCGCCTTCAACTTCTTCGATCTGGACGGCGGGTTCCAGTTCGGCAGCGACGAGCTGGACCTGCCGGAGGAGGAGGTCCGCGCCCGCTACCCCGAGTACTTCCAGACCATCTTCCGCGAGGCGCGCCGGTTCCACGAGGAGGGCCGCCGGGACTTCCTCCGCAAGCGGACCAACATGTCGATGGGCGAGTACCTGGACCGGGGCGGTTACAGTCAGGAGTTCCGGTACGGCTACTTCATACTGCTGTGCAGCGCGGTGTGGTCGGTGCCCGCGGAGCTGATCTGGGAGATGCCCGCGACGACGGTGATCGCCTTCTTCATGGCCCACGACGAGGGCGGTCTCGGCGGCCGGCGCGTCGACTGGCGGACCGTGGCCGGGGGATCGATCTCGTACGTGCGCAAGGCGATCGCCGCGATCGACCCGAAGACGCGCCTGTCCGAGCCGGTCACCGGGATCCGGCAGAGCGAGGACGGGGTCGTCGTGCGCACCGCGTCCGGTGAGGAGCGCTTCGACCACGCCGTCGCGGCCACCCACGCCGACACCACCCGTGCCCTGCTGGAGAACCCGACCCCGGCCCAGCGCGAGCTGCTCGCTCCCCTGCGCTACAACCGCTCCACGGTCATCCTGCACACCGACTCGTCCGTGATGCCCGCCGACCGGTCGCGCTGGGAGGCGTGGAACTACGGCAAGGTGACGGTGGACACTCAGCCGCGCACATATGTGGCGTACTACATGAACAAGCTGCACGGCTTCGAGTCGGAGACCGACTACTTCGTCACGCTCGACTACCCGCTGGACATCCGCGAGGACTCGGTCATCCGCACTTTTCCCTACGAGCACCCGGTCGTCGACATGGCGATGCGCACCGCGCAGCAGACCATCTACAAGGTCAACGAGGGCACCCGGGTCAAGCTCTGCGGCTCCTACTTCCACTCCAAGCAGCAGTACCACGACCAGATCGGCTCCCACGAGGCCGCGTTCTCCTCCGGACGGGAGGCCGCGGCCCAGCTGCTGCGGGAGCTGCGGGGCTGACGCCTGCGTCAGCCCCCGGCGTCTGCGTGACGTCGTGCCGATTCGTTCTCCTGAGCCATGCGTCTGAGCGCCATCAGCGCGGGCTCCAGGAGGACGGTCAGCAGCAGCGCGCGCTCGGCCGTCTCCAACGGGTCCTCAATGCCGTCCAGTTGGTCGAGATCGAGGGCCGCCGTCTGTTCCGCCAGCCGCGCGTAGGGCACAAGGGCGCGCCAGTCCAGCGGTGCGCCGAGCGTGCGCAGCGAGGCCAGGGTATCGGCGAGCGTGGCGCGGGCGGGCGCCGACTTGTGCACGGCCCAGTCCAACTCGGCGATGAGGGCGTCCACGTCGGCCAGTTCCGGGGCGTCCTCGGCGCCCTCCTCGGCCAGTTGGATCGATCCCAGGGCGAGGCCCAGCAGCCGGTGGGTGTCGCCCGTGTACTCCGCCAGGGCGCCCAGCAGCTCCCGGGTGGTGCTGACGGACAGCCCCCGCACGCCGATCAGCGCACGGATCAGGCGGAGCCTGCGCAGATGGTGTTCGTCGTACTCGGCCTGGGTCGCCGACAGCTGCCGGCCGGCCGGGAGCAGACCCTCGCGCAGGTAGTACTTGATCGTCGTGACGGAGACGCCGCTGCGGCGGCTCAGCTCGGACATGCGCATCGGTATGGCTCGGGTCTGGCTCTCGCGCATCGTTACGGCTCCGCTCTGGTCTTTGGATACCGACACTGTCTAACATAGATAGCGAAGGTATCCAATGGTGCTCGTCCAGCGATGCCTCCACCCGTCCTGCCTCCGCCAAGAGAAGGCCGCAGCCATGCCCACCCTGCCTTGGACCACAGTCGACAAGCCCGCATCGGATGCCCAGGCGTTCGTCATGGCGTCCCGTCTGGAGGTCCGCTCTTTCACCGACGTACCGCGCTTCTTCCTGCGCTCCCTCGCCGCGTGGAAGCAGGTGACCGGCGCGCCCGGGGCCTTCGGCGCCTCGTTGATAGCCGAGCCTTTCAAGCGCACCTTCTGGACGCTGTCGGCCTGGGAGGACAGGGAGGCGCTGTACGCCTACGCGCGCACCGAACCGCACCGCTCGATCATGAACGGCCTGCGGTCCACGATGAGCGGCTCGGTCTTCACGTTCTGGCAGGTGCCGGCGGCAGATCTGCCCATCGACTGGGCGGACGCGCGGCGCCGCCTCGCCGAGCAGGAGCGCACCGACGCCGCGAACACCGACGGCTCCTCAGCCGTCTGACCTCCCGTCTTTTCTCCCTCTGAACAACGCTCTTCTTTCTGGACAACGCACTTCCCCGAGGAGACTCCCCGCCATGACGCTGTCCGAAGAAAACCCGGTCCTGGACGACCCGGTCGTCGCCTCCCCGGAACGCGAGGGACGGCACGTGCCGCTGTGGCTCGCCATCGTGGCGTGCAGCGTGCCCATGTTCATGGTCGCGCTCGACAATCTCGTCGTCTCCACGGCTCTGCGCACTCTGGCCGTGGACCTCCAGGCGTCCACCCAGCAACTGCAGTGGTTCGTCAACGCCTACGTCCTCAGCTTCGCCTGCCTGCTGATGACGGGCGCCGCACTGGGCGACCGGTTCGGTCGCCGCCGTGTGTTCTGGATCGGCATCGTGATCTTCACGCTGGCCTCCGCGGGCTGCGGGCTGGCCGACACCAGCGCCCAGCTGATCACGTTCCGGACGATCCAGGGCTTCGGTGCAGCGGCCGTGATGCCGCTGTCGCTGACCTTGCTGTCCCAGGCCGTGCCGGACCGGATGCGCGGGCTCGCGCTGGGCCTGTGGTCGGGGATCAGCGGCCTGGCCGTCGCGATGGGCCCGGTGGTGGGCGGCGCGGTGGTCGACGGACTGGACTGGCGGTGGATCTTCTGGATCAACGTGCCGGTGGGTGTTCTCGCGGTGCCGCTCGTCCTGGTGACGCTGCGCGAGAGCTCGCTGCCGGGGGTGCGTCTGGACCTGATCGGGATGCTGCTGGCCTCTGCCGGACTGTTCGCGGTCGTGTGGGGCATCGTGCACGGCGAGACGGACGGCTGGACCTCGGCGAAGGTGCTGGGCGCGTTCGGCGGGGGTGCGGTGCTGCTGGCCGGGTTCGTCATATGGGAGGCGAGGGTCCCCGAGCCGATGCTGCCACTGTCCTTCTACCGGGTACGGGCCTTCACTCTGACCAACATCGTCTCCGCGGCCATGTACTTCGGCGTCTTCGGCTCCCTGTTCCTGCTCTCCCAGTACCTGCAGATCGTGCCCCCGCGCACGCCCCTGGAGGCCGGGGTGCGCACCCTGGCCTGGACCTTGATGCCGATGTTCGTGGCCCCGGTCGCGGGCATCCTCACGGACAAGGTCGGCGGTGGCCGCCTCATGGCGCTCGGCCTGTTCCTGCAGGGCGCAGGGCTCGGCTGGATCAACCTGGTCGCGGACACCGGCACGTCGTATTCCTCCCTGGTCGGACCGATGATCGTGGCCGGCATCGGGATGGGCTTCGTGTTCGCTCCGACGGCCGCGGTGGTGCTGGCGTCGGTCAGCCGCGAGCACGCCGGCAAGGCGTCCGGCGCCAACACCACCGTGCGGGAGATCGGCGGTGCGCTCGGTATCGCCGTCCTCAGCACCGTGTTCGTGGCGCATGGCAGCACGCAGGGCCCGCAGCAGTTCGTCGACGGGCTGCACCCCGCGGTGTGGGTCGGCGTCGCGGTGGTCATGGGCGGCGCGCTGTGCGGCCTCGGCATCCCGCGCAGGCCTCGCCCGGAGAGCGCGGCACCCGAAAAGGTGTGAGCCTTCTCCCCCGCCCCGCAGCGTGGCGGGGGGTCGGGCGACGAACACGTCGAGGCGGCCCACCGCCGCCGGCGCTAGGACCGCCTCGTGACGGAACGCAGCAAGCAGAAGATTAGAAAT
>NZ_JBEOZU010000065.1:4673-11586 GCF_040298185.1 Streptomyces sp. NPDC001634
TCCGGCGCCCCCCCATAAGTGGTGTGCGCATCCCCCCCCCCCCGGGCGGGGGGGGGGGCCGCTCGCGGCGGCGGGGGCGCCCCCCCCCCCACGCTCGCGCTCTGTTCACCGGTCGTAGCGAAGCATTTAGCGATTGATAACTAATTTATCTGCCATGGTGAGGATGAGCGCAGAGGAACGACGCGAGCGCGTCATCCGCGCGGCGATCGCCGAATTTGCGCAGAAGGGCTACTACGGCACCTCCACCGAGTCGATCGCCCAGCGCGTGGGCGTCTCGCAGCCGTATCTGTTCCGGCTCTTCCCGGGCAAGAAGGCGATCTTCGTCGCCGCCTCACTCCGTTCCGTCGAGGACACGCGCGTGATCCTCGAGGAGGCGGCCGAGGGGCTGCACGACGAAGAGGCGCTGCGCGCCATGGCGAACGCGTACTCGCGCCTGATCACGGAGTACCCCGAGAAGCTCCAGATGCAGATGCAGACGTACATCACCGTGGCGGCCGTCGAGGCGGAGGGCGATCACGAGTTCGGCGAGGCGGTCCGGGCCGGCTGGATGAAACTCTGGGAGACCGTGCACCTGCCGCTGGGCGCAGACATGAACGAGACCACGGTCTTCCTCGCCTACGGGATGCTCATCAACACGCTGGCAGCCATGGGCTTTCCGCCCGAACACCGGGTGTGGCAGGGGATGTATCCGTCGACTCGGCTCACGCGATGACGAGGGAAGTAGCCGCAACTGCATCAACGGCCGCCCTCACCACGGCCACAGCCTCCAGGACATCGCGGATCTCTCATCAGCTGGAAGTGGTTGGTGTGGACGTGGAAGGAGTGTTCCTCGTCGCTGTCACTGCGGATGGTCCACTCCTCGACGGTGTTGAGCTTTGATCTGATGTCGACCCGGTTCGGGTCCTGCAAAGGGGCAGCTCGTGATCCGGATCCGCTTCACCAACTACACCGGCAAGACGGTCCTGCACTGCCACATCCTCAACCACGAAGACGCGGGGATGATGGCCATCCGGGAAATCGCCAAGTGACCAAGTGACGAGGCGTTCACTGCGGAGAACGCCATGGCCGTGACGAACGCCGCCGCAATCGTCCAGAACCCGGCGCCGTACCGGCTGGCGGAGCGGGGATGCTCCGGCGCCGGGGCGTCCGGGACGTGTACGCCATACCCGCGCGGGCGCTGCGTCGACCTCATCGGCATGAGAGCACTCCGATCCATGTCGGTTGATACGCGGCTTTCGCCGCCGTTTACCGGTGCCAACGCGCGCGTGGCCCAGCGGTTTCCCCTTGGGGATGGATAACTGGAGATGACGGTTATCTCTGGAGGAGGTGACCGGGTACCTCTGAAGGAGGTGACCGGGCGGGGCCGTTCCCGGCCCGGGCGGCCGTAGCAAGAAAATGTCCTCTGCCGGAAAGTGATGGCTCGAGGAGGTGGTCATGGATCTGCGGCAGATGGAGGTCGTCGTCGCGGTCGCCGAAGAGGGGGGCTTCAGTGCGGCAGCCCGGCGTCTGCACGTCGTGCAGTCCGCGGTCTCCAGTACGGTCCACGCCCTGGAGCGCGAGTTGGGCACACCGCTCTTCCTCCGCACCACCCACCGGGTGTCGCTGACTCCTGCGGGGCAGGCCTTCCTGTCTGCCGCCCGCGCCGCCCTGCAGGCCGCAGAACATGCCCGTACGTCTGTCGACCCCTTCAAAGACGAACTGACCGGAGAGATCACCATCGGCGTGATGCAGGGCTTGTACGCAGGGCTTGCCCAGGCACTGGCCGACTTCCACCGCGAACACCCGAAAGTGACGGTCCGGCTGCGCCAGGCACCCGTCGACGACATTCCGCAGACCCTGCGCGACGGCACCGTGGACCTGGCCGTCGTGGCCCTCGACACACCCCAGCTGCGGGGGCTGACCACCCGGCTGCTGGCACAGGAGGACATGGTCCTGGTGACCGCGCCGACGACCGGTTCCCTGCCGCCCCAGCGGCCCCTGACCCTGGGCGAGGCAGCCCGCCTGCCGCTGGTGGACTTCCCGGCGGGCTGGGCGATCCGGCACCAGGTCGACAAGGCCTTCCGCTCGGCCTCACTCGAACGCACCATCGCCTTCGAGGTGAATGACGTGCTGGCGGCGACCGACCTGGTCCGGCACGGCCTGGGCGTGTGCATCATGCCCCCGTCACTCGCCTCCCGATTCCCCGATCTGCCGGTCCGCCCGTTCGCCGCGCACGCACCGTCGTGGACGGTCAGAGTCGTACACCCCCACGGAGAAATGCCCTCCGCCGTCGCCGCGCTCCTGCGGCACATCACCTAGCCAGGGGCCGCCTTGACGTCACCGTTGCGCGGGCCGCGCTCGCTGACGGCTGATCTCGTGCGCCCACACGGCTGCACACATGAGAAAACCTTAAAAGCTAATATTTCTGACATATCTCTATTGTCTGGATTGACTCAAGAACATACCTTTGGGGGCAGGCATACCGAACGGAAACCTCAGTGATCCGATGGGAGGCGAGTCGGATGGAAGCGGCACAAGAGTCCATGGTGCGAGCCGCGTCACGGTTGCGTGAGGTGCAGCTACGGCTGACGGCACAGCGCATGGCCGTGCTCACAGCCGTCGAGGAGCTGCCCGGGCACCCCGATGTCGAGGCTGTCCGCGCCCAAGCGCAGAAGGTACTCGGCGGGTTGTCCCTGCAGGCCACATACAACGTTCTGCGCGTGCTCACGGATGCCGGCCTCGTTCGCTGCACACAGCTCTCCGGCCATCCGGCCCGCTACGAGACGGAACGGGCCGACAACCACCACCACTTCGCGTGCCGGAACTGCGGCGACATCCTCGACACCGACTGCGTGATCGGTGCGGCTCCGTGTATGCAGTCCTGCCTGCCCGCGTCCTACCACGTGGACGAGGTGACGGTGACCTTCTGGGGAACGTGCCCGCGCTGCGCCGACGCCGCCGAACACCCCGACGGGCGGGACCAGTGATCCGCGCACGGCACCGCGGACCGCTGTGGCGAGTCCGGTGCCTGCCACGAGCACATCGCATGCGTCGCGACCGTGGTCGTGAGCGCCGGTGCACCCGCAATCGGAGGACAGCCATCATGCGAACCCGTGCAGAGCTGGAGAGCACCGCGATGGTCACCGGCTCGGACGTGTTCCAGGCCGCCGGCATGCTCGCCGAGACCGCCGTGCCCGCGCTGGCCGACATCGTCACCGTCGAGCTGTCGGACTTGACGCTGCGCGGCGAAGCGTCCACGCCGGGCCCGCTCTGCGACGGCACGGCGCTTCGGCGTGCCGCCTTCCAGTCCGTACGGGGGGTCAGGGCCGCATATGCGGTCGGCGACGTGACCCTGGCCCCGCCCGCGACTCCCTACCGGCAGAGCCTGACAGATCTGCGCCCACACCTCGTTCGCGACCTGAAGCGGGACGGCCGATGGCTCGCCCATGACGTGGCGCGCGCACGAGCCGTCCGGGAGACCAAGGCCCACTCCCTCATTGTGGTTCCCCTGGTCGTCCACGGCGTCGTTCTCGGCCTCGTCGGCTTGTATCGGCGGGCCGATTCGGCTCCGTTCGATGTGGGGGATCTACGGGCCGCCGTCAGCTTCGCGGATCGCGCAGCGCGGTCTCTGGACATCGTCCGTGGCCGCATCCAGGAACGCGCCCACGCCCGGCTTCTGCAGCGAGCCCTGCTCCCCAAGGTGCTTCCGTCCCTCGGCGCGCTGGAGGCCGCCCAGGGCCACGTGCCGGTGGAGGGCTCCGGCGGGGAATGGTTCGACGTCATCCCGCTGCCGGGAGCGCGGGCGGCCCTGGTGGTGGGGGTGGCTGAAGGGCAGGGCGCTGACAGCGCGGTCGGCATGAGTCAGTTCAGAGCCATGGTCATCGCTCTCGCCGTACAGGATCTCGGGCCCGACGAGATACTCGCGCGCCTTGACGACGTGCTGACCCGCCTGACCCAGGAACAGACGGCTGCAGGCCCGCGCTCCTCCGGCATGCGCTACTCCGGCTCCAGTTGCCTGTGCGTGGTGTATGACCCCGTCGCCGGGCATTGCACAGCTTCCGGTGCAGGCCCGTCGCAGCTTGCGGTCGTCTTCCCGGACGGCACCGTCACCGCACCCGTCCTGGCCTCGCATCCGCCGCTGGGCGCCACCGGCCATCCTTTCGAGGCCGCCACCGAGGTCGACGTACCGTCAGGCAGCGTCCTGGTCTTGAGGAGCGGCGGTACTGACGAACCGCACTCCGGTGCGGACGCGGAGCTGGAACGGCTGGGCGAGGTAGTGAACCGCGACGGACCGGATGTGCGGAAGATCGCCGAAAGTGCACATCGTGTTGTGTCCCCGGGCCATGAGCCGGCCCTGCTGGTCGCCCGCGCACGCGAGTTGGGCCCCGAGAGCGTAGCCAGCCTGGCCTTGCCCCCCGAGGCCCCCGCAGTCGCGGCCGCTCGCGCTTGGACCAGCCGCCAATTGACGGCATGGACGCTCGACGAACTCGCTTTCACCACCGCCTTGGTCGTCAGCGAACTCCTCACCAACGCCATCCTCTACTCCAGCGGGCCGGTGGAACTCCGCCTCATCAACGACGACCACACACTCATCTGCGAAGTCTCCGACTCCAACCCTGCGGCTCCCCGTCTGCGGAAGGCGAAACCGACCGACGAAGGCGGCCGGGGCCTGTCCATCGTCAGCGAGCTCACGCAGCACCACGGCATGCGGTACACCGCTCACGGCAAGACCGTCTGGGCCGAACAGGTTCACCCGGCATGAGCCCGCATTCCGGCAGTCGCCACGTCCTTCGCAGACCCCCTGATCGCCACGGGCATCGCAGTCCCCACGTGAACGGACGTGGGGCAGCAGACGGTCGTCCCCAAGGAGCTGAAGACATGGATGAGCAGGTCAGCCACGCCACCGCAGCGGGCACCATCAGCCTTGGGCGGCTCAGATGGGTGACCACTTGGAGGCGGCTGCCTCGCTGGGTGCGGGGGGACGGCCACCGGTTCGAGCCGATGCTCGTCAGCCCTGTGCTGGTGATCGCACTGGCCACAACGGCGGACCTCCTCACGCCCCACCTGCAGTTCAACCGACTGCTCGGGGCGGCACCGGCACTGGCCGCCGCCATGTGGCCGGTGGCCGGCACGCTGGCCACCGGGCTGCTGGCTCTGCTGGCCGCCGTGGCGCTGTCCGGCGCCCAGCATGCGCTGGGACAGACACCCAGCGTGTTCACCCTGCTGGCCATCGCGGCCATCACGCTGGCCGCCGCCTACGCCAGCCGGGTACGGCAGAACCGGGAGCGGGTCCTCGCCGAGGTCCGCACGGTGGCGGATACCGCGCAAGGGATCCTGCGCCCGCCGCTCCCGCAGGACCTCGGGTGCATCGACGTAGAAGTCCTGTACCAGGCGGTCGCCGCGCATGCCCGGATCGGCGGCGACTTCTACGAAGTGCGCCGTACCCCGTACGGAGTGCGGATGATCATCGGCGACGTGCGTGGCAAGGGACTTCCGGCCGTCGAGGCCGCCTCCGTGATGCTGACCTCGTTCCGGGTGCACGTCCGGGACGCGCCCGATCTGCCGTACCTCGCGGCTCGGTTGGAGACGAGCATGAAGGAATACTGCGAGGAGGTCCCTGGCGATGACGTGCTGGAGCGTTTCATCACCGTTCTGCTGGTCGAGATCCCCGCCGGCAAGCCCATCGCGCGCCTGGTCAACTGCGGACACCCCGCACCGCTGCTGCTGCACGACGGCCAGGTGCGGGAGGTTGAGGCCAGCGCGCCGTCACCGCCCATCAACATGGCAGCCCTGCTCGGCGACCCCTATCAGGTCGACACCATTCCCTTCACCGCAGGGGACCGCCTGCTGCTGTATACCGACGGAATCAGCGAGAGCCGCGACTTCACGGGCACTTTCTATCCGCTCACCCAGCGCGTACGCCGATGGGCCTCGGCCAGCTCCCGCCAACTCCTCGACCACCTCCACCACGACGTGCTTGCCTACGTCTCCGGCACCCGCGACGACGACCTCGCGGCGTTGATAGCCCATCGAGTCGGCCCGGGCGACGAACACCGCCGCCACCGTCCCTGACGGGCTACCCCCGGGGCCGCCACTCCGCACGAAACGAAATCGTTCGGATCGTTCCATACGATCACAGGGCCACGACGAACGCAGTCAAAGCAGTGAGCACGACGGTCAACGCGGTGAGGCGTACTGCTTGGCGTCGTGCATGTGCATCACTCAGGCGTGACCCGGTCGCGACGTGGCCTCGCCCCGCGGCCCATACACCCAGGCTCATCACCAGCAGGGGTGCCCCCTCGATCGGGGAGATCTTCAGCACGGCGGCGCTGACGGCCGTCAAGGAGATCGCCGTGCGGCGCCAGGCCAGCCAGGTGCGCTCCCGGGCAAGTCCGGGGTCGAGATCTTCGAGGTCCTCCGCGGCAGTCGGGTGTGGCGGTCTCTCCGGTCCGGTCATTGACGGGCTCCCTTCGCGAAGATCACGAGGGTTGCTGCCAACAGGCATTCGACGGAGATCACCAGGGACAGGACCAACGGCAGGTGTGTGTGGTGCAGGGGTCCGCCCGTCCGCAGCGCGCGCTGGTCCCGGGTCCATTCGACGTAGCTGATCACGGCGACGGCTGCGCCCAGCACGATCAGCGGCACACCGATGGCACGGCGCCCCCAGGGGATCCCGGGGAAGGGCGGCAGGAGCTGAGTGACGGCCAGCCCCGCCGCCACCAAGGCCAGCGCGGTGCGGCTCCATGCAAGGAACGTGCGTTCGTTGGCGAAGGTGAAACGTGGATCGGGCTCGGCGCCCTCGTCGGTGTCCGCCCGCGACTTCCCTGAGCGGCGCGCGGGGGGGGCGGCCGGGCCCGGGGGCGCGGCGCCCGGGCGCCCCCGGGGGCGAGAACCCACCCCCCCGCCCCCGGCGCCGGGGGGGGGGGGCGAGTGG
>NZ_JBEOZU010000065.1:11596-57988 GCF_040298185.1 Streptomyces sp. NPDC001634
CCCACCCCGGCGCCCCTCGCATGGCAGGATCGAAGACGTCATGACTGCACCCACCACCCCCACGCGCGCGCCCCGCCCCGGCGGCCCCCCCCGCCCCCGGGGCCCCCCCCGGCGCCGAATCGGCCAGAAGCTCATCGACCGCACCCCTTCCCGTGCGCGCGGGATGTGCCGCGTTTCATCAGGCTAGGAGACGTCGCGAATCTCTGCCGTTCAGCACCTGCGAGCCCCCCGCGCCATCGATACGCCACCGGCCCCCACTCCTGGTGTCCGGCCTGGCGCAATCACCAAACGTGATGAAAGGTGGCTTCATGGGCATATGGAACAAACGCGACGACATGCTCGTACACCAGGACGAGCCCTACAACGCAGAAACGCCTCCTGGCGCCCTCGTAGCTCAGATCACTTCCTTGGACACCTTCTACGGCCGCAACCACGCACCGATCCCCCGCATCGACTCCGCGGCCTGGCGGCTGCGAGTGGAAGGTCTGGTCGATCGTCCGCTGGAGCTGTCGATGGACGATCTGCGCAGGCGCTTCCCCGAGCGGACGGTGGTGGCGACGCTGCAGTGTGCAGGCAACCGCCGCGCCGATCTCATCGAGGTCCGTGACATACCCGGCCAGGTCCCCTGGGGCCCTGGAGCCATCTCCACTGCGAGATGGAGCGGGGCGAGTCTGGCAGATGTGCTGACCGAGGCCGGATTGCACCCGGAAGCAGCCCACATCGCCTTCACCGGCGCCGACGTGTCACAGCAGGCCGACCCGCCCCAGCCCTTCGGCGGCTCCATACCGGTGGCCAAGGCAACCTCCGGCGAGGTGCTCCTGGCCTGGGCCATGAACGATCAGGTGCTGCCCGCCGCGCACGGCGCTCCCCTGCGCGTGGTCGTCCCCGGCTGGATCGGCGCCCGCAGCATCAAATGGCTCCAGCGCATCAGCGCACAGGCCGAACCGACCGACAACTACTTCCAGGCCGAATACAGCATCCTGCCCTCGGAAGCCGACTCCGAGGCAGTCGGACCGGGCGACGGCATCACTTTGGGCCCGATCGCCATCCACTGCGCCATCCTGCGGCCCGCAAAGGACGCCCACCTGACCTCGGGACCGACCGAGGTCAGCGGGTTCGCCTTCGCCGGGGACGACCGAACCGTGGCACGCGTGGACGTCTCCGCAGACCACGGCAGCACCTGGACCCACGCGGATCTCGACCCACCGGAGAATCCCTGGACGTGGCAGCACTGGCGCGCCACGCTGAGCCTGCCCCCTGGCGAGGCCGAGCTCATCGCACGTGCCTGGGACTCCACCGCGGCCCTGCAGCCCGAATCCCCGGCTGCCGTGTGGAATCCCAGGGGATACGCCAACAATGCCGCGGCTCACCTGCACATCACATGCCGTCCCTGACCGGACGCTTCGGCAGAACGCCCCAGAAACTGTTGTTCCGCTGTGCGGACCTCGCCCCAGAGCCCGGTAGTTGACGAACCCTCGGACTCCGCCGGGAGCCACCGGGCACTCCACGACCAGGTCCGCCGACCGGCAATGTGCCTCGTCAGCGGCGACCTTCCAGCGTGCCGGCGCCGAAGTGCTTGTCGATCAGGGCGGTGGCCTTCTCGCGCTGGCGGACACTGATCTCCTTGGCGTACTCCTCCCAGCCGAACACGCACGAGGAGACCACGCCGTCGAAGCCGACCGAGGCGAGGGCGGCGAAGACTTCGTCGAAGTCGACCTCTCCGCGGCCGATCTCGGCGTGCTGGTGGACGCGGGCGGTCGAGCCGGGCGGGTTGACGATGTAGCGCAGCCCGTTGGAGGCGGTGTGGTCGAGGGTGTCGGCGAGGTGGACGTAGGTGACCTTCTCGCCTGCGTGAGTAATGATGCCGGTGGCGTCGTTGCCCTGGTGGAAGGTGTGCGGGGTGCAGTAGAGGAACGAGATCCAGTCCCGGTTGAGCCCGCGCACCATGTTCACGGCGGCGTGACCGTTCTCGATGAAGTCGTCCGGGTGCGGTTCGAGGACCAGCTTGACGCCCTCGCGCTCGAAGACGGGGATCAACTCGTCCATGGAGCGCAGGAACTGGCTCTCGGCGAACTCGGCGCCTTCGGGGCGGCCGTTGAACTCGGAGGTCATGGTGTCGACACCGAGGTCGACGGTGATCTGGATGGCCCGCTTCCAGGCGCGCACCGCGGCTTGCCGCTCCTCCTCGCCGGGGCCGGACCAGCGCAGCACGGGCAGTACCGAGGCAATGCCGATCCCGGCGTCGGCGGCGCGCCTGCGCAACTGGGCCACGGTGGCGTCGTCGGCACGCGGGTGACTGAAGAAGGGGATGAAATCGTCCTTGGGCGAGAGCTCCATCCAGGAATAGCCGGCGCGCGCCACGATGTCGGGCAGTTCCAGTACCGAGTGCGCCGAGTAGAACATCTGCGGGTCAAGGGCAAGCTTCATTGCTGTTCTCCGGTGGGAAACGAGGAGGCGCCGTGCGAGTACGGCCGTGGCCCCGTGCTGGGTTACAGGCCGGCCGCGGCGTTGTGGAGGTTCTTGGCGGCCAGGGCGAGTCCTTCGGTCTGGGAGTAGGCGGCGTCCTCGTGTTCGATGTTGACGGCCATGTCGGGGTCGATCTCGGCGAGGGCGCGCAGGAACTCGGTCCAGAAGGGGATGGCGTTGCCGAGGCCGACGGCGACGAACTTCCAGGCCGGGTTGTCGGGCCAGGCGTTGCACCAGAAGCCGTAGCCGGTGGGGACCTTGCCGGGGGCGTCGGCGGGGATGCGGGTGAAGGAGGTGTCCAGGACGCCGCGGATGTCGGCGCCGGGGCAGAGGGTGGCGTCCTTGGCGGCGGCGTGGAAGACGAGTGGGCCCAGCCACTTGATGGAGGCGATGACGTCCATGCCCTGCCACATCAGGTGGGAGGGGTCCATCTCGGCGCCGATGTTGGTCGCTGCGACCTCGTCGGCCAGGCGCTTGAGGGTGACCGGGGAGAAGACGAGGTTGTGCGGGTGCATCTCGATGGCGATGCGGACGTCGTTCTCCCTGGCGAGGGCGTCGATCTCCTTCCAGAAGTCGACGGCCACGGCCCACTGGTAGTCCAGGACGTCCATGTAGACGCCGTCCCAGGGGTTTACGACCCAGGAGGGGTATTTGGCGTCGGGATCGGAGCCGGGGGTGCCGGACATGGTGACGATGTTCTTGACGCCGAGCAGGCCGGCGAGGCGGATGGTGCGGCGCAGGTCGTCGGCGTGCTTGGGGCCGACGCCGGGCAGCGGGTTGAGCGGGTTGCCGTTGCAGTTGAGGCCGGTCAGTTCCATGCCGCGGTCGGCGAAGGTGGCCAGGTATTCCTGGCGGGCGGTGGCCGAGGACAGCAGCAGGTCGACCGGGCAGTGCGGGGAGGGGATGAAGCCGCCGGTGTTGACCTCCACGGAGGTCAGACCGTTCTCCTTGAGGATGTCGAGGGCCTCGGTCAGGGGCCGGTCGTGCAGACAGGCGGTGTAGGCGCCGAGCTTCATTGAAATGTGTCCTTACGAGAGGGTGACAGCTGTGCCGTCGGCGTTGGCGGAGGTGACGATCGCGTCGATGACGCGGAGGTTGTGCAAGCCGTCCGCCAGGGTGGGGCAGTGCGGCAGGCTGTTCAGCCCTGCGATCTGTTCGAGGAAGGCGCGGGCCTGCCAGGCGAAGAAGTCGTTCTGTCCGTGGCCGACGCTGGGGAAGTCCATCGGCATGCCCCCGGCGACGTAGGGGTGCTGGGGCCCGACGACGACCTGCCGGTAGCCACTGGTCGCCGGGGGCGGAGAGGCGTCGGCCAGGGTGAACTCGGCGGGGCGGGCCATGTCGAAGGTGGCCGCGCCGCCCTGGGCGAAGACCTCGAAGCCGATGGAGTTGGCCAGCCCGGCGGCGATCCGGGAGACGGAGAAGGTGCCCACCGCGCCCGAGGCGAAGGTGGCGGTGAAGGTGGCGATGTCCTCGTTCTCCACGGTCTCGCGCTCGTCGCTGACCTGCACGGCCGCCGAGTGCCCGACGGCGGTGCCGAGCGGCACGGGCCGCTCGGTCACCTGGGTGGACAGCACCGCGCCCTGCACGCTCTGTACCGGGCCGCAGAAGTACTCGCCCAGGTCGATGAGGTGGCTGCCGATGTCGGACAGCGCGCCCGAGCCGAGCGGGCCGCGGTAACGCCAGCTGATCGGCGCATCCGGATTGTGCCCGTAGTCGCACCAGTAGTGCCCGTTGAAGTGCTGCACCCGCCCCAGCGCTCCGTCCGTCACCTGCTGCCGGATGGCGTTGATGGCAGGCGAACGGCGCATGGTGAACCCCGTGGCCGCCACCAGGCCGGTACCCTCCGCGGCCTTCACCATCGCCTCCGCGTCCGCCACGGACGGCGCCAGCGGCTTCTCGCACAGCACATGCTTGTCTGCTGCCAGCAGGGCTTCGACGATCTCGCGGTGCAGGTGGTTGGCCACCACCACACTGACCGCGTCGATGTCCGGCGCCTCGGCGATGGCGCGCCAGTCGGTCTCGGCCCGCTCATAGCCGTAGCGGCGTGCGGCATCGACGGCGAACGGCTCATGCGCGTCGGCCACGGCCACCAGCCGCACCTCGGGGAGGCCGGCCTCGTACAGGGTGGACGCGGCCCGGTATCCGGCCAGATGGGCCCGGCCGGCCATGCCGGCGCCGATGACGGCCACCCCGATCGGCTTGCTACTCACTGCGGCTCCTCTCCGGCGCGGGGCGCCGTGGTCAAGGGGGTGGGCGAGGGACCCCCAGCGGGTTCCGGACGGGTCCGGGAACGCTTCGTCGGGCGTCGCGTCCCGGCTGTGTCCCGAGCCGGCCGTACGCAAGTTAAAGCGCTTTAAACGATGGGTACTATCAACGCGACCACAGACATGTGTCAAGAATGTGGGGGGAATTCGGAGGGGAGAGCATGTGGACACACCGGACTCCGCCGCCTCCACAGGGGGCAACGGCATGGTCCCGCGCCCCCGTCTGGAGGACGTCGCCGCTCACGTGGGCATGTCCACGGCATCGGTTTCGCTGGTCCTGCGCAACGTTCCCGGACCGAGTGAACGCACCCGACGACGCGTACTGAAGGCCGGTGAAGATCGCCCTGTACATGGCCAGCGGCTTCGGCGCCGCCCTGGTCGGCGTGATCCAGACCATCCTCTACAACGGAGCCCAGGTCGCCAACGGCCAGTCCTTCGTCTTCAACTCCATCATCGCCGTGGTCATCGGCGGCGTCCTGCTCACCGGCGGCTACGGCTCCGTGTTCGGCATCGTCCTGGGCACGCTGACCTTCGCCATCGTCAACCAGGGCATCTACTACACCGGCTGGAACTCCGACTGGGCCAGCCTGATCCTCGGCATCCTCATCCTCACCGCCGTGCTGATGAACAACACCTTCCGCCGACTCGCCCTGTCCTACAAGCCCCGCACCGCGAAGAAGGCCTGACCATGACCGAGCCCCTTCTGCGCCTCACCGACATCAGCAAGTCGTTCCTCGGCACCAACGCGCTGCAGGACATCTCCCTCGAAGTCGACGCCGGCAAGGTGCTGTGCCTGCTCGGCGACAACGGCGCCGGCAAGTCCACCCTCATCAAGATCCTCTCCGGGTTCCTCAAGCCCACCACCGGCACCATCGAGGTCAACGGAGAGCCTGTCGTCTTCGACAGCTCCCGCGACGCATCCGCCCACGGCATCGCCACCGTGCACCAGTTCGGCGGCACCTTCCCGCTGATGGGCGTGGGCCGCTGCTTCTTCGTCGGCGCCGAACCCACCAAGGGATTCGGCCCGTTCCAACTGTTCGACAAGAAACTGGCCGGTGAGATCGCCGTACGCGAGATGCAGTCCCTGGGCATCACCCGCGTCACCGACGGCAACCGCCTCGTGGGCAGCCTCTCCGGCGGCGAACGCCAGGCCCTGGCCATCGCCCGCGCCGTCTACTTCGCGCCAACGTCCTCATCCTCGACGAACCCACCGCCGCCCTCGGCGTCAAGGAAGCCGCCCACGACCTGCGGATCATCATGCAGGCCCGCGCCAAGGGCGTTGCGGTCATCCTCGTCACCCACAACGTCCGCCACGCCATGATGGTCGGCGACCACTTCGCCGTCCTCATCCGCGGCCAGAAAGCCGACGACTTCCGCAAGGGCGAACGCACCCGCGAGGAGATCACCGACCTCATGGCCGGCGGCGAGGCCATGGCTCACCTCGAAGCCGAACTGGCGGAGATGCAACTCCAGGCCCAGGCCGACACCTGACAGCGGGCGACAGCAAGGGGGTGCACCCGCACGGACCGTGGGAGCACCCTCTCGGTCACACGCCCGCACCCACGAAAAGGCGGTCAGGACGGTGCAATGCCGGATGTCCACTCCCCTGGCTCGACGCCTCTCGGATTCGTCCTGGACCGCTCGAGCCGGGAACCGCTCCATCACCGGCTCTCCCAGCAGTTGAAGCGCGCCGTCGAGCAGGGGCATCTTGCTCCGGGCACCCTGCTGAGCAGCGAGAACAGAATGGCCGAGGAGAGCGGCCTGTCACGCCTCACAGTCCGGCGGGCCATCCAGTCGCTGGCGGACGCAGGGCTTCTGGTGCGCCGCCGCGGTATCGGGACACTGGTGGCACACGGCGGAACCGAGCGTCCGCTGGACCTCGCCGACCTCCACGACGACCTGCAACCAACAGGGCGAGGTTCGGGAGTCGAGGTGCTGCGCAACGAGACCGAGCCCGCCTCGGCCGAAGTCGCGGCTGCCCTTGCCATCGCAGAGGGCAGCGAGGTCACGGTGCTGGAGCGGCTGCGGCACGCGGACGGCATACGCATCGCGTACTGGCGCTCCTACTTGCCCGCCGGCTTCCTGAGGTCGGACAACGACCGGTTGGAGTCCGCCGTTCTGTTCGAAATGCTACAGGCGGCCGGAATCGACGTGCACAGCGCCCAACAGACGATCGGGGCGCGCCACGCCACCGCCGGGGAGCGCAAGCTGCTCGGTGTCACCGAGGGAAGCACGCTGCTGACACTGCGGCGCACGATGGTCGACCACATCGGCCGCGTCATCGAATACGCCACCCACTGCTACCCACCCTCGCGGGCCGACTTCGCCTTCCACCTCGTCATCCGCCCCTACGGGCCGGCAGTCGTGCAACCCGACGGCCCGGCGTCAGGGACCTCTCGCCCGGCGACCTGCGGGTGGTGAGTCGAGGTCCCGGGGCTCCGTGGGGAAGTCGTACGGGGTGGGGCGCTCGCAGGTGCAGGGCCTCGACGGTGGCGTCCGGGATGACGGTCGCGGCGAAGCGTCCCAGGCGGACGGGCCAGTGGGCTCGGTGCCGCGCAGTGTGCGGGCCAGAAGCATCTGCAGGCGAATGCGCATCGCAGATCTGCCACGGCACGGCCGTGGTGGAATTCAGCTTGCGGGGCCAGGCCGGCGGGCACGAGCCCGGTGTTCCTGCGACGCATCGTCGACTCACGGCAGCCGTCGGCGCGCACTGCACACGCAGTGCCGCAGCCGCCTATTACGAGCGGGGGCGGCTGCCTTGTGCGCCTGGACCGGCGTGCCGAAGCCAGGCGCCAGGCCGCCGATGCTGCAGTGACCGGCAGGCTGAAGTGGGTACAGGCCCGAGCCGAGGATCTTCCGGCAGGTCTCGGCACGTTCACTGTGGCGGCCTTCGGCCAGTCCTTCCACTGGATGAACCGCGACCTGGTGGCAGCAACCATCCGCGACATGCTCCGGCCCGGCGGGGCGATGGTGCACATCTCGGACGTGAAGACCGAGACCCGCAGCGTTGACGGTCTTCCGTATCCGGCGGTGCCCTATGCGTTCGACACAGCGGGTGCAGTCGTCCCCGATCTCAGGCAGGATCCGCGCGGCGAGCTGGAGGCCGAGCCCGACTGCCCCCACCTGAGGTTCTGTCAATGTCTCCAGCACGGCGAGCTGTTCGGACGAACACACCGCGCTGCCCACCCTGCACCCACAGCGAACCCGGAGTTACTGGGCATCGCGTCCGGGGTGGAGAAAGCGGCGCCTGCCGGCCGCAAGCTGACGTCCCGTCACCCCTCGCCCCACCCGAGGCCGGGCCCGTCACTACGGGGGAAGTGACGGGCTGCGCCTGCGTCCACGGTGTCAGATGGGCTTCGAAGGCGGCGATGCGCCGGTCCTCCACGTCGGCCGCGGCGACCACGACCACGGCGCCGCCGACCCATGGATGGTCAACCGGTCACCAGGGTCCAGTGCATGTCATGCAAGGTCTGCCCGATCGGCACGTAGTACACGCCGGCCAGGCACCACGGCGTCCTGAGGTGGCCGTCGAGCACGGTGTCCCCGTTGTAAGCGGGCGGGCAGGTGACCGTCCGGTCGAGCGCGGTGATCATCCCGCGCGCCTCATCGGCCGTATGGTTGCGGACGCTGGCGAAGACGGGGCCGCCGCTGTCGCCGTTGATCGCCGCGACACCGCCCGGAGTTGCAGAGGTGGCGTAAGCGAGGTCGACATCGGGACGGTAGATGTGGTTCGGTCCGGTGACGCCGATGTCGGTCTGAGCGATCCGCACACCGCAGTGCACGCCGCCGTTGGCGCCGTCGGTGCACACGTAATCCCCGACATTGTTGTGCCCCCAGCCGACGAGGGGTTTGGCGTAACCGTCGGTGCGGCTTGCGGGACCGTCGTAGAGCCAGCCGCGGGCCTGCTGCGACGGCAGGTTGATACCCACCACATCGTCCTGCGGGGACTCCTGGGAGGCGTCGGTGGTGCCGACGAGGTCACCGCCCCACCAGGTCGTCCACCGGCCGCCGGCGTCCGAGCCGCAGTGGTAAGCCGACGTCAGCATGTACTGACCCTTGGCGTTCTTCACGCTGAAGGAGCCGGAACAGATACCGCCTCCCGGGTTGTGCAGGGCCGAGGCTCCGGTCCAGGGCGAGTGGTCGTGCTGCCGGGAGGCCAGGTCCACGCTCTGCAGCCGGTGGATCGCGGCGGTGTGCACCCCCGCCAGCCGGCCGGCGGCCGCCGCGACCTGCTGCCCAACGCTTCCTTGCTTGACCGCCATGGGGCTGTTCGCCCGACCGGCTCCGCTCTCGTAACCGACCTCCAGACCGCTGCCGTCCACCGCCGGACCGATGCTGGTGACGCGGACGGGGGTCGGCACTCCTGCGATCCGCAGGTTCATCGAGGTGAGGCGGCGCAGCAACTTCGCACGGGCCGCATGGAGTTCTGCTTTGGAATAGCGGGCGGCATCGACCTCGGCGGTCACCCCGTGAGGCAGACGGGCGAGGATACGCCGGACCCGCTGGGGCGGGGCGCCCTTCCAGTACAGGCGCAGGTGATTGTGATCGGGGTCCACCACGATGTCGGCGAAGCCGGGTATGTGCGCCCGGTCGGACTCGGACAACCCTTCAGTGATCTGACCGGCGACGGCGTCGAGGACCTGCTGGCGCTCGTCGATCCGCGCGGCTGTCCGTACGCCCGACGCAGGGGAAGCGCCCGCCAGAGGCGGGACGAAGAATGGGACCGCTGCCGCGAGAGCCGCGGCGGGCACGACGAATGCCATCCATCTGTGGCGTGCAGCGTGCTTCATGAACCGGTGTCTCCCTGCTGGACCAGTGTGACGCGGACATGCTCTTACGCCGCCCGTCCGGCAGGCAAAACGGAAGCACCCCCTCCCCCTGGCCCGGCCCCGAAATCACGCCGGGATCACCCCGCATGTCAGAGGCCGCCTGCAGGACGATCGCAGCCGACATGGTCAAGGCGGCCGCCGAAGACTTACACGGGGGTGAAGACCTGGTTCCACCCGGTACCGCTGACTCAATTTTCTCAACTGCGGAGTCCGACGCGGCAGACAGCGCGGGCCTGCCGAATCACACAGGAGCAGCGCGGTGAGGAAAAGGACCACGTGGGCCGAACCGGCCCGACCGTGACGGACGGCCCCAAGTGGCATCGCGAGTCGTGTCGATCTTCTGTCACGATGTCAAGAACGGCGAGGAACGCCGTCGCCGCCGGCGTGCGGCCCCCTGGCGGTCGGCCCGAATCACCCGCGAGGAAGCCCCCGACCTCGCCCGCCTGCTGAGCACGGCGTGTTTCATTGTCGTCGCCTACCTCTCAGGCGCGAGAGTCGGTGAAGTGCTCAACCTGAGGCGGGGCTGCATGACGTTCGACGCGGCCACGGGGCTGTGGTTGATGGAGGGGCTCTACTTCAAGGGCGCGGAGGACGAGTACGGCAACAAGATCCCCGAGGGGCAGCCGAGGCCGGACCCCTGGGTCGTCATCGAGATCGTCGCCGGGGCGGTCAGCGTGCTCGAACGGCTGCACTCCAGCCGCCTGCTCTTCCCCAACGCGATTGGCCCCCTTCCGGGCCGCCGCCAGCTGGCCAAGCGGCACGGAGAAGCCCGCAGCGACCGCGTGATCGCTGGCGACCTCGCCTCCTTCGTCACCTGGGTGAACACCCAATGTGAGCGCCTCGGCC
Organism: Streptomyces sp. NPDC001634; assembly: GCF_040298185.1. Taxonomy (NCBI): domain Bacteria; kingdom Bacillati; phylum Actinomycetota; class Actinomycetes; order Kitasatosporales; family Streptomycetaceae; genus Streptomyces; species Streptomyces sp. NPDC001634. Next base: position 22,002 of record NZ_JBEOZU010000065.1, read on the forward strand.
GCTTGGGCAGCATCCCGGACGATGGACGGGGCCCGCTGGCTCCCAGCCGGTTCAGACGCACATCGGCCTGGTTCATCCGACGCCGTCCCCGGGGTCTGATCGCCGCCTCGGTTCAGTACGGCCATGCCTTACGCGAATGCTCCAGGGCTACGCGGGGACCTACGAATCCGGCTTCCCCGATGAGTACGCGTTCGAGGACTGGCTCTACCGCATCGAATGCTTGGCTGACGACGAGCAGGCCGTCGTCGCCGGGGAACACGTCAGCGGCCCCGCCGCCGATGTCTACCGTTACCGGGTGAGCGCCGCCAGCCGGGAGTTCGCCGGCCGCGTGCTCACCAAGGAACGTCAGGCCCGCGACCTGCTCGGCAACCCGTTGCTGCAGATCTACCGCGGCGAGGGCATGACCTGCGTTTTCAACCCGGCCGCCGCCGCCTGCCAGCTCCGCGGCGACGCCGACGACACCTTGGTCACCCCGGACACCGACGACTGCCGCCCGAAATGCCCGAACATCGCCCGCACTGATCGCGACATCGAGTGCGTGAGGCGCACGGCGGCCGAGCTGGCCGAGATCGTCGACGATCCGCTGGCTCCACCGATCCGTCACGAGCGCGAGCGGCACGAACCGGGCCGCCTGAAGTCGATCATCGACGCCCACGAGCGAGGAGCCGCAGACCGATGACAGCCGCTTTCCGGCTCGACAACGAGACGGACACCGTCCGCCCAGCCATCCTCGCCGCGATGAACCGGCTGTTCGCCGGCACCCCGCAGCGGTCGAACGGGAGACTGAACGTGTCCCAGCTGGCCATCGAGGCCGATGTCAAACGCTGGCACCTCGCCCACCAGCACCCCGACCTCAAAGATCTTTTCCAGGCCAAGGCCGCCGAGGAGGAGGGAGGGCGAGCCTCACCCGTGCGGTCCGCAGACGCCTACGAGGCGCTGAAGAAGCAGCATGCCGAGGTCCAGGCCCACTGCCGGTTCCTTGAGGAACGGCTCCAGATCTACGCCACTGCCCTCAACCTCCTGTCCCTGGAGCACGCCGCTTTGGCCGGACGAGACACGGAGGCAGCCAAGGTCCGGGTCCTTCCCCGGCAGCCGCAGCACCTTCCCTGAGTACGGCAGGGCATCCCGCTGGGCAAGCGCACGGCGTCCTGACCGCTTGGATCAGCGGACCCCGGGGGCCGTCCGGCCGCCGGGGTCGTTGGGAACGTGGTGTCGACAGCCATGGCGCCGCCCTCGTGCACATCAGCGTCGCGCAACAGGTGGTAGACGGCCAAGCGGCCGTCTGGGCTGCGCTGTTCCTTGAAACTGGCGGCCTGGACCATGATCAACGGCCGGCTTCGGCCCACCCTGCTCAAGGAACGTGGATCCGCGGCCCGGGCACGACGCTCCGCTGAAGACATGGGAGGCACGTGCCGAGAATGGATGCGGCTGGCACGCTGGCTGCGCAAACGCGGCGTCACTGAACTCGCCGCCTGCACCGAGGACGTGTGGCGCGACTACGCCGAAGTGCGCTGGGCGAACGACGTCAGCCGCCGCCAGGCCGTGAAGATCATGAGCCGGTTGACCGATCTGTGGGCGTTCGATCGGATCTCCGCCCACCCCTCGGGGATCAGCCGACCTCCGTGGGACACCGAAGGCGTTGACGACTTCCTCCCCGCCTCCCGCGATGGTGACGGCGGTGCAGAGAACTTGACCGAGCCGTTGGCCCCACAGGTCATTGGGCCTTTGCTGGTATGGGCGATCCGCATGGTCGAGGACTTCGCCGACGACATCCTGGCCGCTTGGGCAGAGACCTGCCGCCTGACCGAATGCGCCCGGAGCAACCCTGCCACCCCCGAGGGCCTGGCCGCCCTCAAGGCATACCTGCTGCCCCTTCTCGAAACAGACACACCTATCCCCTTCACCGTGACCCGCCGCAAGGCCGGGATAGCCCGCACGTTCATCGCCGGCACCACCGGCGCCAGCCGCCACCAGGTCATGAAACTCACACAGCGCTACGGACTCGTCTCGCTGGCACTCCAGCGACCGGGGCCCTGCCCCCTGCACGCGCCCGTGACCGGACGCATCGACGGGCGGCCCTGGCGTGAGCACATGGATTACAGGGAGACAGCCACCCTGATGCGGCACCTCGGCACAGCGGCGATGATCGTCTGTCTCTATCTGACCGGCATGCGTCCGCAGGAGATCCAGGGCCTGCGCTCGGGCTGTTGCCCGGACCCTGACCCCGCACCCGACGGCACTCCGAGACGGCACCTGATCCGCAGCCACCACTACAAGAACGTCACGGACGACGATGGCCATCACGTCTCCGGCGGAGAAGAGCGCGAAGTCCCCTGGGTCGCCATCACGCCCGTCGTCCACGCCATCCGCGTCCTGGAACGCATGGTCCCCGAGGGCGAACTCCTTCTCAGCGCGACGCACCACGACTTCCCCCACTCCCGCGGCTATCGCGGCGCATTGAAGTACGGAGCCCTGAGCCGGAAGATCGAGGACTTCGTGGCCTGGGCGAACCATGAAGCCCTTCTCCAGGGCCTGCCGAACCAGGTCATCCCGGGGGACCCCCACGGACCGATCGGCCTGTCCAGGTTCCGTCGCAGCCTGGCCTGGCACATCGCGCGTCGCCCGGGTGGACTGATCGCTCTCGCCATCCAGTACGGCCACATGCGCACCGTCCTCGACGCCCGCACCTCCAGCGGCTACGGCACCCGCAGCCGCCGCGGCATTCACAGCGAACTCGACGTCGAGACCGCCCTCGCCGCTGCCGACACAGCCGCCCACCTGCGCGACCGGATCGCCGCTGGCGAAAGAATCTCTGGCCCGGCAGCCCGCCGGGCCATCACCGCTACCTTCCATGCCCCCCGTTTCGAGGGCCGCATGGTCCCCAAGACCTTCGCCAAGAAGGCCACCGCCTACCTGGCCCGCGACGGGCATCGTCCTGTTCGACAACCCAGACGCGTTCCTGATCTGCGCCTTCAAGCGCGACACGGCCCTTTGCGATCCGGACCCAGGGGCGACGGCACCCAACCAGTTCGCCTGCCAGCTCGGCTGCGGCAACGCGGTCCGCACCGACAGCCACGCGCAGGCGGCGCGAGAGCACGCTGATCGGCTCGATGCGAAGGCAGCCCTCGTGCCCCAGCCCCTGGGTGAGCGGTTTCGCAGGACCGCCAACCGCTTCCGCGCTCTCGCCGACGCCCACGATTCCGCTGCCCAGTCCGCCGAGGAGGCCATCGCATGAACCACCAGCACGAGGACGAACGCTCCCGCATCCGCGCGGCCATGGACCGCCTCCTGGCCGGCCAGCCCACCAGGTCCAACGGCAGCCTCACAGTGGTCGCGCTCGCCTCAGAGGCCGGTGTCCACCGCATGGCTCTCCAAAAGCGCCACGCCGACCTCAAGGAGGAGTTCTACGCGCGGGTGCGTACGGAAACGCACCAGACGCCGGAAGTCGAAAGGCGGCTTCGCAAAGAGGTCGTCCGCCTGAAGGAAGCTCTCAGGGACTCCCGGGCTGCCGAGGCCGCGTCCCGGCATCGAGCGGAGCAGATGGCCCTCGCGGCAGCCGTCCTCATCCTCCGGCAACCCGAGAGCCAGGGCCAGCCTGCCTCCGGCAATGTCATCCCGCTCCGCCCGTCCGGCGATTAAAGAGAGCAGGCCGTCACGCGGCGACGCCAAGCTCCTTGCGGGTCCGCTGGATGAACTCGCGGACAGCGGGCTCGCGTCGTCAGGGGGGGGCATGGGCGGTGTTGAACTCTCGGACGTAGTCCTCGGCTCGGGAAGACTGGACGCGAGCGGAGATGTCGACGGACCGGTTGCCGAGCTCGTGGTCGAGGTAGCGGGCCGGGAGAGCGCAGTTGTGTCGGCAGAGGCCGTGTCCCACCCAGATCGTGTCGCGGATTGGGCGTGATCACGGATCCAGGGGCCCAAGAACCGTGCCCTGCTGGCCCAGGCCCTGTGCGTCTCTTTCTCGTGGGTGAGCTGGGTGCGGGCAGACGTCAGCCGGCCATCCGGTTGAGCTTGCGGATCTGCTTGTCGAAGACCCTGGCAGGTGCGAGCCGCCGCAGTGCGCTGGCGCGTCCGGCCAGGGGACCTGCGGTGTAGCGCAGCTTCGGCTTCGGGTCCGTCGCCGCCGCGACGATTACCTTGGCGACGACGGCAGGGTCGTCGCCGTTCTTGATCGCTGTCTCCAACATGTCGTCGAAGGCGCGCCGCTGGGCAGCGTAGACCTGTAGGGGCGTGTCGGGCCGCGGGCTATTGGCCTCGAAACCGGTGCTGGTGTAGGCGGGTTCGACAAGAAGTGCCCGAACACCCTGCTCGCGGATCTCGTGGTCCAGGGACTCGGAGTACCCCTCGATCGCGTGCTTAGACCCTGCGTAGACGGCCATGTACGGCGAAGGGAGGAAGCCGACCACGGAGGAGAGGTTGATGATGCGTCCGCGTCCACGGGCCCGCATGTGCGGCAGGACCGCCTGCACCATGCGCATCACGCCGAAGACGTTGACGTCGAAGACGGCCTGGGCCTGCGCGATGGAGTTCTCTTCGGCCGCGCCCATCAAGCCCGTACCTGCGTTGTTGACCAGGACATCGATCCGCCCGAACCGGTCGAGCACCTGCTGGACCACGGCGGTGGCCGACGCGTCACTGGCCACGTCGAGGTCGAGGAAGGTCACGCCGTCGGGCGGGGTGACGCGGGAGGTGTCGCGGCTTGTGCCGACCACGTCGAACCCCGCTTCGACCAGCGCGAGCGCTGCTGCCTTCCCGATGCCGGATGACGCACCCGTCACGAGTGCCACCGGCCGATGTGTACTCATCATGGATTCCCGACTCACTGAGAAACCGATCGGTTTCTACAACTGTAAACCGATCGGTTTCCGGCTGCAAGTCCAGGGAGCACCCCCGACCGGCGCGAGACAGGAATGGCGGCATGGGCAGGATCAGCGCGCAGGTGAGACGTCAGAGTGTCATCCGCGCAGCCGTCGCCGAGTTCGCCCTCAGGGGCTACTACGGCACCTCCACCGAGTCGATCGCCAAGCGCGCCGGTGTCGCGCAGCCGTACGTCTTCCGGCTCTTTCCGGGCAAGCGGGCGATCTTCGCCGCCGCCTTGACGCGGAGCATGGAAGACACCCGGCTGGCTTTCGAGCGCGCCGCCGAAGGGGTGGAGGGCAGCGAGCAGGCCCTCCAGGCCATGGCGAACGCCTACGCGCGACTGATCTCCGAGCACCCGGAAACGCTGCTGATGCAGATGCAGGGATACGCCCTCGTGGCAGCCGCCGAGGCACGGGGCGATGACCAGATCGGTGAACTCGTCCGGGCCGGCTGGATCAGGCTGGGAAACCGTGCGCCTGCCGCTGGGCGCAGATGCCGAGGAAGCCACGGCCTTCCTCGCGCACGGCATGCTGATCAATACCCTCACGGTCATCGGGCTTCCCCTCGACCGCCGGGAAGCAAAGCCGTAATCCGTCACAGTTGCTCGGATTGCCGGAGACCGGCGTCAGCCCTGCGCATCGGTCGCCGGGCCTGCTCGAAAAGGTGGTGCGTCAGCGCACGCCTGCCGCATCGAGCAGGGTGGCCACCGTGGGGGCGATGAGTCCGGTGAGGTTGTCGGCTCCGATCCCCGCGCGGGCGCTGGCGCCGTCGAAGACCAGGCTGAGCTGTCGGGCCAGCAGGTCGGGATCATCCGCTCCGCCCTGTTCGGCCTCGGCCCGGAAGAAGGCCCTCAGGTTTCCCTTGACCCGGTGGGCCACCCGGCTCGCCGGGTGACTCCGGTCCTTGAGCTCGATCTGCACCGCCAGATACCGGCAGCCCCGGAACTCGGGCGCACCCGCCTGCAGTTCCACCTGCTCGAAGACGTGCAGGATCCGCTCGCGGGGTGAACGGCCATCGTCCGCCGCGGGCAGAAGTGTCGCCACGAAGGCGGAAGCCCGTTCCTCCAGGCTCGCTGCCAGCAGCTCGTCCTTGCTCTCGAACAGCTGGTACATGGAGCGTTTCGACACCCCCGCCGCCTTGCACAGCGCCTCGATGCCGACGCTGACGCCGTCTCGGTAGGTGAGTGTGGCCGCCGCTTCCAGGAGTCGCGCTCGGGGACTTGCCTTTACTTCTGTGCTCATAGTGTGAGGTTAACTCGAGTCGGGTGAAATATAAACCGATCGGTTTCCGGGTTGGGCGGGACGGCTGGCGCTGCCTACGCGACGTAGTGGACACCCGAAGGCCGTACAGAGGCTCGGCGACGGCACCCGGGGGAAAGGTACCGTCGCCGAGCCCTGATGGTGTGCGCGCCTGCCGTCCCGCAGGGTGACGCACACCGGGGCCACTCCGCACCGTGGCCCCGTCCGGGGGTGGGTTGGAGTTCCGCTACGCCAGGGCGGCGGTCTTCTCGGGCTTCGTTGCCGCGGGGATGCGGTACAGCCCCCTGCGGTCGTACCAGCCCGTCACGCCGAAGCCGAACAGCGCGGCTGCCATGAGGCCGGCGGCCATCATCACCCAGCCCCGGGTCAGACCGGCGTCGGCCTGGGCGTCGTAGTAGAGGATCGAGCGGACGCCGCCGGTGATCTGCCGCAGCGGTTCGAACTCTGCCAGGAAGCGGTAGAAGCCGGGCAGCGCCTCGATGGGGGTGGTGGCGCCGGCCGTTGGCACCGCCATCCCGATGAAGACCAGCGTCACCACCAGCATGCCGGGCGTGCCGAAGACGGCGAGGAGGGTGAGCGCGCCGATCCCGGAGACCGCGATGGCGCACACGGAGTACAGCCACAGCAGCGGCAGGTGGGAGGCGGCCATCCCCATGATGCCGACCGCGCCCACGGTGACCAGGGTGCCCATCAGCAGGGAGAGGCCGACCATGAGGGTGCTGCTGATGGCGAGGGTCTGCACCCGGGTGACCCGGATCAGCGGGCGGTGCCGGCGCAGCGGGCCCATGTCGTTGTGGGTGTAACCGAGGGCGTGGTCCACCTGCCCGCTGATGACGTTGGCGGAGAGCATGCCGACGACCACCAGGGTGAGCGCGTTGTAGAACGCCGTCATGCCCAGTCCGCTGTGCGAGTCGAGCGGATGGCCGTCCTCGACCGTGACGGCGGCCGGGTCGGCGAGCAGGACGCGTGCCGCAGCGGGCAGCTTCGCATGCTGGGCGTCGGTCTGCGCGGTCAGCTCCTTGCCCACCTGGTGCGAGGCGTTCTCGGCCGCCTGGGTCGTCGCCGTCCGGGCCAGGCCGGAGCCCAGGCTACCGGCGGACTGGTTGGTGAGCACCATCAGTGTCGGGCGGGCCGGGGTTCCGGTGGGCGCGGTGCGGGTCAGTGCGGTGGTGGAGGAGGTGAAGTCGGCGGGCACGACGAGCGCGCCGTAAAGCTTGCCTTTGCCGAGTTCCTCCTTCATTTCCTTCTCGTCCATCGACTTCCAGTCGATCCTGTCCCCGCCCGCGGTCGACTTCTTGATGGAGTTGGTGATCTGCGCCCCGAGGTTGACCTGCTTGCCGCCGACCGCGGCTCCCTTGTCGGCGTTGACCAGGCCGGCAGGCAGCTTGGTCAGGTGATCGACCGGATCGATGTTCGCGCCGACGTAGAACACGGTGAACAGCAGCGCGAGTGCACCTGTGACGACGCCGTTGGCGACCCACAGAGGTTTGGCCCGCAGCACGCGGAAGGGATGAATGCCACTCATGACTTACTCCGGTCTCGACAGCACAGCCATATCGAGAGGAGACCGGACAGTGCCATCGCAGGCCGGCGTCCCTCGGAAACCTCGGCGCGCACGGCCGACTCAGGCGGTGCGCGCCTGACCGTCTACCGCGGGCGATGGCTCCTAGATCACGTTCAGGGCATCATCGACACGGGAAACCGGTCGGTTTCATTCTCATCGTAAACCGATCGGTTTCCATATTCGAACTCGATGTCCCGGAGCGGTCGCAGCACGGTGTCCATGAAGGTCTTGCGGTCGTCCAGGTACGGGCCCAGGACGTCCTCGCCGGCAGGGCAGACGGCCACGCAGTAGCCGGACTTGTAGTCGGGAGGAGAGGCCAGGCTTGCCACATGGAGGCGCCCTCTGAATCGGTGACCCGGGAGCGGTAGTCGGCGGCGTCCCGGCCGTCGGCCACGGTCTGTGCCCAGTCGGTGCGCCCGCTCATGAACTCACGGTGGCTGTGCGTGACGCAGGCCAGCGCAAACGTCAAGGCGGACAAGTTCCACGATGTGTTCGCCGCCGATCAGGATCAAGGCTGCCGCGTACCGCGCCCGCAAGAAGACCTCGCCCGCGACGGTGTGACCGCTGCGGTCATACCGATGGGAGCCAGTCGATTATTCCGTTCCCCGCCACGACCGCACAGGCTTGATACATCGACGTCCGACCCGGACGGGAGATCGGCACAGCCCCCAGGAGCGCACATTCCCACCCTCGACCGCCACGGCAACGTCTTCGTGCTCGATCTCGGAGACGGTGAGAACCGCTTCCATCCCGACTGGCTCGCGTCTGTCAACGCCGCGCTGGAAGAGGTGGAGAAGGCGGAGGGGCCGCGGGCGCTGGTGACCGCCGCGACGGGCAAGTTCTTCTCCAGCGGCCTGGACCTGGAGTGGCTGTCCGCCCACGCCGACCAGCAGCAGAGCTACCGCGGCTCCGTCCACGAGCTCTTCGCCCGCGTGCTGTCCCAGCCGGTGATCACTGTGGCCGCCCTGCAGGGGCACACCTTCGCCGCCGGCGCGATGCTCTCCCTCGCATACGACTTCCGTGTCATGCGCGCCGACCGCGCCTTCTGGTGTCTGCCCGAGGCCGACATCAACATCCCCTTCCCGCCCGGCATGGCCGCCCTGATCCGGACCCGGCTGGCGCCGGGGACCGCGCACGAGGCCATGGTCACCGGCCGCCGCTACGGCGGGTCGGCTGCCACGGCCGCCGGCATCGTCGACCGGGCGGTGGACGAGGACGCCGTACGTTCCACCGCCGTGGAGATCGCCGAGTCCCAGCTGAGCAAGGCCGGCGAGACCCTCGGCACCATCAAGCACGCATGTACGCCTCGGTCCTCGACACACTGCGCAGCACGGCCGACCCGCGCGGCTGACACCGCGCGACCGGACACCGCTCGACTCGACCGGACGCCGCTCGACCCTCTGTCCAACGCCGGCAGGCCCGGCAGTGTGGCCCGTAGTACCGTGAACGAAGGTGTTGCGAAGCACTGGGGCGAGTGACATGCGGTCTCCGGCATCCCCTTCTCAGCCGTCGTCCGGCGCCGGCACCACAACCGACGCGGCGGGCCGCGACGACCTGTTCGTGTCGGTGGCTCGCCGTTGCATGCGCGACCTGCACGCGTCGGCCGCCTCCGTCTATCTCGCGGCGCCCGGGGATCAGGTGTTGGCGGCCGCGGTGGTCGTCGCCTCGCCCTTGGGCCTGATCGCACCCGAGCGTCTGCCCCTCGACGACCTGACCCTTCCCTCCGTCCGGGCCCATCGAACGGGGCGGATCTGCACGGACCGCGCCTACGACATAGCGGCACAGCATCTCGATTTCGGGGTCTACGCGGCTGCTCCGCACCTCGTGGCCGCCGCACCGCTGGCGGCAGGAGCGCGGCGGTTCGGTGTGCTGGTGGTGTTCTTGCCGCGCGACGTTCAGGAGCCGTCGACGGAGGAGACGGACTACCTGCGCCGAGCAGCCCGACATCTTTCGTTCGAGTTGGACCGCCTTGCCCACCGCGGTGTCTCTCTGTCTCCTCCGAAGCTTCCGCTGGTCGTCTCTCCTGAGAGCGCTGCCGCTGCGGAGACCGGCCAGGCCGCCCCGATGGAAGGAGAGTGGAGCGCACCCTTCATCTTTCACCTGCACAAGCTGGCCGTTTCCCTGATGTCGGTCGTGCATACGAGGGACGCGGTGGCGCGGACGATCGAGCGCCTGATGTCCGGATTCGGCGCCCGAGCGGTGGCCATCAGCCTGATCGAGGGCGATCGGCTCCATGTGGTGGGCGCGTCGGGCTGCTCGAAGGAGTACCTGAAAGCCGTCAACGGAATCTCTGTCAGCACGAAGTCCCCGGAAACCGAGGCCATCGCGCACAAGCAGCAGATCATCCACGAGGCCGGAGAGCGGGGCCGGCCGTCCGGGCAGGGCCGCCTGACAGGGGACGGCCGTGACGAATACGTGTGGGTCGTGCTCCCGCTGCTGGCGGGCGACCACGCACTGGGCACGTGCTCGATCGGGCTCGCACCGGAGCAGCGCCCGGTGGCCACGCACCTGTCGCCCCTGCCCACTCTGTCGACGCTGCTCGGCCAGACACTCGAACGCACCCAGCTGTACGACGTCGGCCACGCGTTGGCGCAGAAGTTGCAGCAGGCCCTGCTGCCTCGGATGCTTCCCCAGCTCGCGGGTGTGGTGACCACGAGCCGGTACGAGCCGCCCAGTGGCGCGATCGAGCTGGGCGGCGACTGGTACGACCTGATCACGCTCCCCTCCGGCGGCGTGGCCGCGGTGGTCGGCGACGTCGAGGGCCACAACACCGCGGCAGCCGTGGTGATGGGGCAGCTCAGCAGTGCGGTACGCAGCTATGCGCTGGAGGGCCACGACCCGAGCACGGTGCTGTATCGCGCGAATCGCCTGATGGTCGACTTGGAGACGGATCACTTCGCGACCTGCTGCTGCGTCTGGCTCGACCCCGACACCGGCACGGCCCAGATCGTCAGCGCCGGTCATCCGCGCCCGGTCATCCGAACCGCTGACGGCGCGTATCCGGCGGCCGTCGCCGACATCGGCGTCCCGCTGGGAGTCGAGGCGAGTCCGTCGTATCAGGCCGGCATCCTCACTCTGGAACCGGGGACGCTGCTGGTTCTGTACACGGACGGGCTGTCGGGCAGGGGTGGCGAGCTGACCCGGGAGACGCTGGAAGCGGCTGTCGCGGCCTCCGGGAACGAGCTGGAACTGCTCGGTGACCGGCTGATGGGCTCCGGTGTCGGGGGGACCCCGCGGGCGGACGACGCCGCGCTTCTGCTGCTGCGGTACGAAGGCCCCTCGGTGGAGGTGAAGGAGTACATCAGACGGCTGCACCTGCACCGCCACGACTACCAGGGCGTCCGGCGCGCCCGGCATTTCCTCACCGCGTCCCTGGACAACTGGCATCTGGCCGAACTGTCCGATTCCGCCGAGGTGCTGGCGTCGGAGGTCGTCACCAACGCGCTCGTCCACGGGGACAGCGACGTCGACCTGTGTCTGCGCAGGTACCCGGACCATCTCCGGGTGGAGGTACGGGACAGTGACTCCCACCCCGCCATGCTCGTGGATCTCGGTCCCGACGAGGACAAGGCGGAGGGAGGACGGGGGCTGGTGATCGTGTCCGCCCTGGCTTCCTCCTGGGGGAACTCGCCGAGCGGCCGGGGGAAGACGGTGTGGTTCGAGATGGACACCGTGGAGGCGGCGTAGCCCCCGCTGCCTCATGGCCGCCGGCGCGGGCCCGCCGGGGCGGGGCGGCGCGCCGTCGCGGCATGTCCCGTCCGGGCCGGCCGCATCGATGGCCCCTTGTGCCACACCTCCCATGTAGTCCGGCTTTCAACAGTTGAAGCCCAGGAACCGGGAGGCGTCGGTGGTGCTGGAGGTCGCCGGTGTCTCGCACGAGGAGGAGTCCGTCTACCGGCTGCTCGTCACGTCCGGCCGGGCCACCACGGAGGACCTGGCCCGGTGCGCGGGTCTGACCGACGCGGACGCGGCGCGCATTCTCGACTCACTGGCCCTCAAAGGCCTCGCAAGTCATACGGACGGCACACCCCGGTTGTTCCGGGCCGCTCCCCCGGACGTGGCGCTGCTTCCCCGGCTCAAGCGCAGCGCCGACACGCTGGAGCTGGCCAGGCTCGAGGCCACTCGTCTGATCCAGGCCTACCAGGACACGATGCGCAGGCACGACGCCGGCCAGTTGCTCGAGGTCATCACCGGGGCGGAGGCCCTGCGCCAGCACCTGAGGCAGATCCAGACCTGCGCGCAGGACGAGATGCTCTGGTTCTGCAAGGCCCAGTACGTGGCCATGCCGTCGGGCAGCGCCCTGCACGACACGGCTCTCACCATCGTCCAGACGAACGCCACGTCGGACACCCGCGACGGCCGCCTCGTACCACCGGGCGCCCGGCGGGGTGACGTGCTGTGCGCCGAGGACGCCGAGAGTATTTGCGGAAGCTGTCTTTGACGGTGATGAACCCGCCGAACGGCTGGGCGGCGGCAATCTGCATCTGCGCAACGCGGCTCTCGCGCCGACCGCAGCGGTTTGGCCGCCCGGCATCCAGCGCGGCAACCTCGTCCCACCCCTGTCCGACCACCCTCTCCTGCTCCGCTTCCAGCACGGTGAGACGGTGGTCTACGGCCGGGACGACTTCGACGCGCTTATCGGCGGCCGGCAGATGGTCGAGCAGTTCCTCCCACAGGACGCCCATGCGGTGACCGCCACGCGCGCCGCGCGCGTGGCGGCCTCGACGGCGGCGGCGTGCCAGGCGAACAGGAGCCGGCAGCCGAGTCGCTGTAGTGGGCGACCTCACGGGACTTGAGCAGGGGGTTGATCGGGACGGCGATGCCGCCGGCCCGAAGTACGACGAAGTAGGCGAGAGCTAACTCCGGGCCGTTCGGCAGCATGATCGCAAACTCGGTCACCGGGCCTTACTCCACGGTTGTGGAGCAGGTCGGCCATGCGGGCACTGCCCTGGTTGAGCGTGCGATAGGAGACCGCGGCGTCCCCGGGACGGAGCGTGGCGCGACCCCGATGAGTTAGACGTCATCTCATTTGGCTGACTCGGTAGGCTGTCGCTCGTGGTGGGGATCGTTGAGCGGCTGGTGCCGGACGAGTTGTGGGAACTGTTCCAGCGAGTGGTGCCGGAGGCTCCCTCGCGGCCTCAGGGTGGTGGACGGCGTCGGCATGGTGACCGCGAGGTGCTGGCTGCGATCGTGTTTGTGGCCACGTCGGGCTGCACGTGGCAGCAGTTGCCGTCAGCGTCGTTCGGGCCGTCGGGGGCGACGGCCCACCGGCGTTTCACCGAGTGGACGAAGGCCAGGGTGTGGGCCAAGCTCCACCGCCTGGTCCTCGACGAACTCGGCTCCCGCGGCGAGTTGGACTGGTCGCGCTGTGCGATCGACTCGGTGAACATGCGGGCCCTCAAAAGGGGGATCTGACAGGTCCGAATCCTGTCGACCGGGGCAAGTACGGCTCGAAGATCCACTTGATCACCGAGCGGACCGGTCTGCCCCTCTCCGCCGAAATCTCGGGGGCGAACCTGCACGACAGCCAGGCCCTGATCCCACTGGTGAAGGGCATACCGCCGATCCGCTCCCGCCGTGGACGCCGACGACGCAAACCGGGAAAGCTCCACGCCGACAAGGGCTACGACTACTCCCACCTGCGGCGATGGTTACGTGAGCGGGGCATCACCCACCGCATCGCACGCAAGGGCATCGAGTCCTCAACCCGCCTGGGCCGCCACCGCTGGACCATAGAACGCACGATGTCCTGGCTCGCCGGATGCCGTCGACTGCACCGCCGCTACGAGCGCAAAGCCGAGCACTTCCTCGCCTTCACCAGCATCGCCTGCACCCTCATCTGCTACCGCAGACTCACCAAATGAGATGACGTCTTAGGGCGCTGCTCAGCCTGTGGGATGCGGGGTTCATGCCAGATTCTCTCCATCGTGCCCGGGCAGATCTTGCTCGGCCCAGACGACCTTGCCGCCCGTTGTCCAGCGGCAGCCCCACCTGCGCGACAGCTGGGAGACGAGGAGGATGCCGCGGCCGTACTCGTCGGTGCTGTGGGTGTGACAGAGGCGTGGGAAGGACCTGCTGGCGTCTGACACTTCGCAGGTCAGCTGACGGTGCTTGATCAGACGTAGGGAAACGGGCCCGGCGCCGTGCCGGATCGCGTTGGTGACCAGCTCGCTGGTGATCAGCTCCGTGTCCGAGATCAGCCTGTGCAACTCCCACCGGGCCAGTTGCTGGGCTACTAGGTTGCGGGCACTGTGTACGACGGCCGGGTCCCGGGGCAGGTCCCAAGACACGGTCTGGCACGGACTGAGAGCGCGGGTCCGGGCCAGGAGGAGGGTGACGTCGTCGGACGGTGACTGGGTCGGCAGTGCCTCGATCACCGAGGAGCAGAGATCGTCCAGGGGCCGTTGGGGGTGGGCGGCCAGGGTGGCGCCCAGTTTCCGCATGCCGACGTCGATGTCGCGGTCGCGAGTCTCGACCAAGCCGTCCGTGTAGAGGGCGAGCAGGCTCCCCTCGGGCACTTCCATCTCCACGGCCTCGAAGGGGACCGAGCCGACGCCGAGTGGGGCTCCGGTGGGGAGGTCGGGGAACGTGACCTTTCCCTGCGGGCCGACGACAGCGGGCGACGGATGCCCGGCCCGCGCCGTCGTGCACCGCCGGGTGACCGGATCGTAGACGGTGTAGAGACAGGTGGCGCCGATGACCATGGGGCCGCCGTCCCCGTCGTCGTCTTCATCTGTCAGGCGCCGGACCGTGTCATCGAGGTGGGACAGCAGTTCGTCGGGGGGCAAGTCCATGTCCGCCAGCGTGCGTACGGCCGTTCGGAGACTTCCCATGGTCGCTGCGGCGTTGATGCCGTGCCCGACCACATCTCCGACGACAAGCGCCACCCGGGCACCGGACAGTGGGATCACATCGAACCAGTCGCCTCCGACACCGTTGCCCACATCGGCCGGCAGGTAGCGCGAGGCCACCTCGATCGCCGCGCTGTCCCTCAAGCTCTGCGGAAGCAAGTTGCGTTGAAGCGCGAGGGCCGCCGTGCGCTCGCGGGTGTATCGGCGAGCGTTGTCCAGGGACAGTGCGGCCCGGGTCACCAGTTCCTCGGCGAGGAGCAGGTCGTCCTCCTGGAACGGCATCGGTTCCTGAGTGCGGACGAACAAGGCCACACCCAGCGTGGTGTGCCTCGCGCGGATGGGGACAAGCATCATGGAGTGCATCCCGTTTTCACGGATGGTCCGCGCCCGCGCGGGGTCATTGTCGACCCACGTGCCAGGAGAGGAGTCCAGGGTGGGTTCCAGGTGAGAGGCGCCCGAAGCCAGCACACTGATCCAGGGTGAGGTCGGCGGGACGAAAATGGATTCGCCACGCGTCCAGGGCGACTCGGGAGTCCCCGGATGGATCGAGGCCAGGCCGGTGCGGCGCAACGCTGGGCCGCGCTGCCCCGTCGGGCCGATGCGGGCGGCAGGTTCTTCGCCGAGCGGGACGAACTCCGCCAGGTCGACGACGGCGTAATCGGCCAGGAGGGGCACGACGAGGTCGGCCATTTCCTGGCTGGTCTGCATCACGTCCAGGGTGCCGCCTATCCGGGTGCTGGCCTCGCTGAGGATGGCAAGCCGCTCGCGGGTCAGCTGGTTGCCGGTGACATCCACGCTGATGGAGCACACCCCCAGTGGTCGGCCGTCGGCGTCGCTCAGTCGGAAGTGGGAGGCCGCGAAGGCGTGTTCCCGGCGCGGATCCGTCGGCGGCCGTGCCCGGTATTCATGGACCGCGGTCTTGCCGCTCCTGAGCACCTGGCGCATCACCGCTTCCAGCGCCTCGGATTCGGCGCCGGGCAGCGAGTCCGCGAGGCGCCGTCCGAGCCGCTGGCCACGAGGGACGCTGTCCTGGCGTTCGACGACGTCGTTGACCCAGACGCAGCGCAGTTCCAAGTCACGAACCACGATGCCGATCGGTGTGCGGGTGAGAAGCGACTCCCGCACCGATCCGGAGGTCTCCACCGCGGAGAGCGCGGCGATATCGGTGCCCGAGACGAGCCAGTGGACTGCCCCGTCGAGCCCCCACAACAGCGAGAGACGCAGGCTTACATGGAGCGTGTGGCCGTCGCGGTGATGGATCGTCACTGTGCCGGACCAGCCGCCACGGGCATGGTGCTGCTCGCTGGCCGCCCATACGTGCAGTACGTTCTGGAGAAACGGCAGCACGAACCAGGCTGGCCGGCCCACCATCTCTCCGGCTGCGTAACCGAACAGCCTCTGCGCGGTGTTCGTCCAACCGGCTAGCGTCCCCTCGCCGTCGATCAGCGCAATCGCAGAGTCGGGCACTTCTCTGGGGCCCAGCGCCTCTTTGAGGCCGTATCGCAGAATATCAACCAATGCGCTCACCTCTTTGTGTTCTCGAGGAAGGGGTTGAAGGCGAGACGAGACCCTCAGGTCGCGCGTCCCATCAGTGATCTGAGGCTAGGTGTGGACTGCACGACAGCCACTGAGATAGGAGCCGCCCAGGGCCAGCCAGGAGAGCACGGAGTGCACGTTGAGGATGTGGCCGCCGCCGTTGCGCTCGATGACCGGCATGAACCGCCCGGGCGAGAAGCAGCGGGCCGTAGAAGTTGGTCTCGAACTCCCGGCGTACGTCGTCGACCGGGGAGTCGAGGAAGGACGCACCGACCGAGGCACCGGCGTTGTTGATCAGCACGGTGACGTCTTCGGCCTGCGCGGCGGCGGCCGCCACGGAGACCGGGTCGGTGACCTCCAGCGCCACTGGAACGGCGTCGGGATGCGTCACGCTGCGCGGGTCGCGGGCCGTGGCGTAGACCTTGCCGGCCCCGCGCCCGTAGAGCTCCTCGACCAGCATCTTGCCGATGCCCCGGCCGCCCCCGGTGACAAGGACAGTGGCGCCTTCGATTGCTGTCACGACTACCTCCAGGAGTTAGGAAACCGATCGGTTTCATCCACCGTAAACCGATCGGTTTTCCTGCGCA
This sequence comes from Streptomyces sp. NPDC001634, assembly GCF_040298185.1. Classification (NCBI taxonomy): domain Bacteria; kingdom Bacillati; phylum Actinomycetota; class Actinomycetes; order Kitasatosporales; family Streptomycetaceae; genus Streptomyces; species Streptomyces sp. NPDC001634. Next base: position 38,659 of record NZ_JBEOZU010000065.1, read on the forward strand.
AGTCAGGTCATAGTTGTTTGAAACGCATCAGCAGTCATGTGGAGGGCTCGGGCGTCGCCGGGATGCCCGGCCGGCGGCCTTACGGGCCCAGCCGTGATCGGCGTTCAGGGCGGCCCGCCTTCGGGCGGCGCAGGGGAGAAGCCGTGTGTCCCAGGCTGTCGTCCAGTCCGCAGGGGGCCAACGGGCAGGACATGCGCACAGGCCGCACCCTCCGTCCACGAAAGAGGCCGCGGCCTGGGGAAGGCCCGTCTGGGCAAGATGACGTCGACCATGTCGCCCATGGGGCCTTCGGCATTTGTTACCGGACGGGAACCACCGGCAGGACAATGCGGGACGGCCGGTCGGGGTCGCGGAAGATCTGCTGCCGGGCCACTCGGGCCGTGGTCGCACTCTGCTCGGGCTCGCCCGTGTTGAGGTTGCGGTCCCAGCGGAGGAAGTTGCTCGAGGTGACCTGGACCCGGATGCGGTGCCCTGCCCGGAAGACGATGCTGGTCGACCACAGGTCCACGACGTGCTCGGCCGGCTCACCCGGTATCGCCCGCACCCGCACGATGCCGTCGGCCACATTGCGGGAGACGCCGTGCTCGTCCACGTCGCACAGGCGCGCCACCCAGTCGGTCGAGGGCCCGTCCGTGGCGGCGAAGAGAACCGCCCGAATGCGACCGGTCACCTCGACGTCCTCGGCGAGCGGTTCGGTGGTGAAGACCAGGACGTCCTCGCGCGCCTCCACGGCCGCCTGGTCGAGCGGCCCGGGGCGGAACTCGTCGGTCATGAGGAGCCCACCGCCCATGAGGAGCGCGCCGCCGCTGGTGGGTACCGGATCCATGGGGTCGTAGGTGAACTCCTCGGCCTGTTCGGCGGTGGACGGCGGCTCAAGGGTCAGGCGTCCGTCCGCGCGCAGGTGAAAAACCGTGTCCACGGCCCGCGACAGGGGCCATTCCGTCTCCTCGCGCCACTGGTTGATGCCTATGACTAAGGACTCAGATCAAAATGACGCTTTGAGGCGTCGCCAGCAGATGATTGCGCAGCCGAGCGTGAGGAAGGCTTGGTGGATGTCGGCGCGGATCTCCCAGCGGATGCGTAGGCGGCGGAACCAGTGGAGCAGGGCGAAGGCGGCTTCCACGACCCAGCGGTTCTTGCCCAGTCCGCTGCCGTGCTCGGTGCCGCGTCGGGCGATGAGCAGGCGGATACCCAGGTCGCTGACCTGGCGGCGGTAGATGTCATGGTCGTAGCCGCGGTCGGCCAGAAGCACGTCGGGGCGCCGGCGCGGGCGTCCGCGCTTGCCCTTGATAGGCGGCACAGCCTGGATCAGAGGTAGGAGCTGGGTGACGTCGTTTCGGTTGCCGCCGGTCACGGTGGCGGCCAGCGGGATGCCGTGGGCGTCGACGATGACGTGGTGCTTGCTGCCTGTCTTACCCCGGTCCACCGGAGAGCGCCCGGTGGCATCCCCGCCCCTCCAACGCCCGCAGGTGGGAGCCATCGACCGAGGCACGGGACAGGTCGAGCACGTCGCCGGCGCGCAGTTCGGCGAGCAGGAGCTCGTGCAGTTGCTGCCACACTCCGGCCTCGTTCCAGTCCCGCAGCCGCCGCCAGCAGGTCATCCCGGAACCGAAGCCGAGCTCCTGCGGCAGGAACTCCCACCGGGTCCCGGTGTACAGCACGAACAAGATCCCGCACAGCACTTTGCGCTGGTCAAGCCGCCTACGACCGGGATACCGGTAGCGCCGCTCCACAACCGGCAGCAGCGGCTCGATCCGCTCCCACAACGCGTCCTCGATCTCCCACGGCTTGCGCGTACCCGCCCCAGTAGCCGTCGCACACCCCCACATCAACCAAGTCAACGCAAGAGGAACCCCAGCTGACGCTCAGTCATTCCATACTTTCTTTCTGCTACCAGTCCTTAGCGAACTCGACCTCCAGGACGTGACGTTGGTCGGTGAGGCCATGGGGGCGGTGCTCGCCCTGACCACCGCAGCCGATCTGCCGGAGCGAGTACGGCGCGTCGTCGCGGTGAACGCCTACGACTTCCGGGGTGGAATCGCCCGGTCCAGTCTCCTCGCCCGTGTGGTGGTCAGCGGTGTCCTCACGCCGGGAGTGGGCCCGGTGATCGCCGGGGTAGAGCCGAAGACCGCCCTCAGCAAGATCCTTCAGGGTGGCCTCGGCGACAAGAGCGCGCTGCGGGCGGACTACGTAGACGAGCTCCTCCAAGTGGGCCGCCGCCCCGGATACCCAGCCGTCGCCCGGCGGTGTACCAGAACCTGCCCAGCCTCATCGCGGCCCGCTCGCGCTATCCCGAGGTCAAGGCCCCCGTCCGCCTCGTCTATGGCGAGAAGGACTGGTCCCGGCCCTCGGACCGGGAAGCCAACAAGGAGCTGCTGTCGGCCGCCGACTTCACGCAGGTGCCGAGGGCCGGCTACTTCATCGCCCTGGAACGGCCCGACGTACTGGCCGACCTGTTGAACGCGGTGGCGTGACTGCCCCGAGACAAGTGTGGCCGACCTAAGGAGAGGTACATGACGATGCCGGTGGTTCCGGCCCGGTAACAAGCGCCGAAGGGCCCATGGGCGACATGGCCGACGTCATCTCACCCAGACGGGCCTGCGCCAGGCCGCGGCCTTTTTCGTGGACGGAGCCGCACGGGGACCTCGACGCGACCGAGTGGCTACCACCGTCGAGCCGCAGCATGTGGGCTGACCGTCTCCCAGCAGCTCCCAGGGTGCGGGATCCGACAGACAGAGGGTGGGGCCTGTCCGTGCCTGTCTTGCCGTTGGCCACCGTACGGACTGGACGACGGCCTGGGACACGCGGCTACTTCACCGATCAGTCACCTGAGGCGGTGGGCCAACCGGTGAACCGATCCCTGCAGTCGTGACCTCGTGCCGTGAGTCCCCGTCGCTGCCGGGGCCGTCACGGCGGCCCGAGTGGCTGCCGCCCCTGATTTCCCTGCGCCGCCGGAAGGTGGTCGCCCCTGATCGCCGACTCGGGTGGGCCCGTAAAGCCGCCGGCGGGGCATCCCGGCGACGCCGAGCCGTACGACAGGGCACCCCTCAGTCTCTCCGCCGGACTCCGGGTGTGGTCATCGCTCCCTCATGGCTGCTGACGCGTTTCATACGACTATGACCCGACTTGCACGAAGAAACCGATCAGTTTACGGTAAGAGAAACCGATCGGTTTCCAGCTTGTGGAGGTAGTCGTGACAGCAATCGAAGGCGCCACTGTCCTTGTCACCGGGGGCGGCCGGGGCATCGGCAAGATGCTGGTCGAGGAGCTCTACGGGCGCGGGGCCGGCAAGGTCTACGCCACGGCGCGTGACCCGCGCACGGTGACGCACCCCGGTGCCGTTCCGCTGGCTCTTGAGGTCACCGACCCCGCATCCGTGACGGCCGCCGCCGAGCAGGCCCAGGACGTCACCATTCTGATCAACAACGCCGGCGCCTCGGTCCGCGCCTCGTACCTCGACTCCCCGATGGAGGAGGTGCGCCGTGACCTGGAGACGAACTTCTACGGGCCGCTGCTGGTCACCCGGGCCTTCGTGCCGATCATCGAGCGCAATGGCGGGGGGCACATCCTCAACGTCCATTCCGCCCTGTCCTGGCTGGCCGACGGCACGCCCTACGGCGCCTCCAAGGCCGCCCTGTGGTCGCAGACGAACTCCCTGCGTCTGGAGTTGCAGCCCCGCGGCATCGCGGTGACCGGACTTCACGTGGCCTACGTGGACACCGGCATGACGGCGGGCCTCGACGCTCCCAAGGCCGACCCCCGCGACGTCGCCGTAGCCGCCCTCGACGGCATCGAGGCGGGAGCGCACGAGGTGCTGGCCGACGACACCACCCGCTGGGTCAAGTCGCAGCTGTCCGCCGGTCTGGAGGCCCTCTACCCGCAGTTGAACAAGTAGCACGCATTCACCGAATCCGAGGAAATTCTCATGGAAAGTTCGCTCACCCACCGCTTCGTCGACGTGAACGGGATCAGGCTGCACATCGCCGAGCAGGGGCAGGGGCCGCTGGTCCTGCTGCTGCACGGCTGGCCGGAGAGCTGGTACTCCTGGCGTCACCAGTTCGGGGCGCTGGCAGCGGCCGGGTACCGGGTCGTCGCCCCGGACCAGCGCGGCTATGCCCGCAGCGAGCAGCCGCCGGACGTCACCTCGTACACCCTGCTTCACCTCGTCGGCGACGTGATCGCCCTGATCGAGGAACTCGGCGAGGAACAGGCGGTCGTCGTGGGACACGACTGGGGCGCACCGGTTGCCTGGACCGCGGCGATGCTGCGCCCCGACAAGGTCCGTGCGGTGGCCGGGCTCAGTGTCCCGCCGATCCTGCCCGGCGGGATGGTCCCGCCCTCCATCACCCGCACCCAGTACGGCGAGGGCTTCTACCAGGTGTACTTCCAGCAGCCGGGAGTCGCCGACGCCGAGTTCGCCAAGGACATCCCGGAATCCTTCCGCCGCCTCCTGGTCGGTGCCTCGGGCGACAACCCGCTCGGCAGGGAGCCCCGCCCGCTGGTCATACCCGACGGTCTGGGCCTGCTGGACACCATGCCGGCTTCACCCGACCTGCCGGCCTGGCTGACCGAGGAGGACATCCAGGCATACGCCGAGGACTTCGCCCTCCACGGCGAGCGGGCGTTCACCGGAGCCTTCAACTGGTACCGGAACATCGAGCGCAACAACGAACTGCTCGCCGCATTCCGGGGGCGGGGGATCGACGTTCCCGCGCTGTACGTGGTGGGAGACCGCGACATGGTCACCTCGTTTCGCAGCCCGGACGGGGGCCCCTCGATGGGCGAGATTCTCCGAGGCGAGGGCGGGCCGGACAACCCGCTGAGCGCTGTCCCGCACCTGCACGACGTGGTGGTGCTTGAGGGCTGTGGGCACTGGACGCAGCAGGAGCGTCCCGCGGAGACCAACGCCGCGCTCCTGGACTTCCTCGCCCACATCGACGGCCCCGCGCCCCGATGACACTGCGCAGAATCCGCCTGGCCGGCACAGTCCGGTGGGCAGAGGGCCCAAGGCACGCGTGGAGGCGGCCATCGAGCCAGGCGGCTTCACCGTCTTCGACCGCTTCCGACCCAAAACGATCGCCGGCCGCATCGGCCATTCCATGCAGCCGCACCTCCAACCAGACAAAGGAATCACCATGTCAGAGCGCCATCCCATCCTGATCACCGGAGCCGCCGGTCATATCGGCGGAGTGAGCCGAACGATCGTCGACATGCTGCTCGACCAAGGGCATCCGGTGCGGGCGTTCGTCCGGCAGGACGACGAACGCGCGCAGTCGCTCCGCCAGGCCGGGGCCGAGGTCTTCGTCGGAGACCTGCTCACCATCGCCGACGTGACAGCCGCGCTGAAGGGCGTCCGGCGCATCTACTTCAGCATGAGCCTGTCGCCGTACTACACCGACGCCGTCAGCCTGATGGCCGCGGCGGCGCGGGCCCAGGGCGACATCGAGGTCTTCGTCAACATGTCCGAGTACGAGCAGTCGTTCATGACGTTCGAGAAGATGACCGCACCGGCGGAGGAACGGCGTGCGTGGCTCGGCGGACTCGTCGCCAACTGGTCGCCGCAGCAGCGCGCCCACTGGGTCGCCGAGCGGGTGCTGGAGTGGTCCGGCCTCCCGACCGTCAACATACGGGCGGCCATATTCGTCGAGAACCCCTTGATGACCTGGCTGGCCCTGGCCCCGCTGAGCAACGGTGAACTGCGCCTGCCCTTCGGCCACCACCGCTTCCCGCCCATCGCGGGCTACGACGTGGCAGAGGCGTGCGCGAAGATCCTGGCCGACCCGGCGCCGCACATCTCGAAGATCTACGAGCTCACCGGTCCGGAACTGAAGGACATGCACGGGTTCGCGGAGGACTTCGGGGCCGTGCTGGGACGCCAGGTCACCTCCGTGCCCGAAGAGGTCGAAACCTGGAACGAGACCTACGTGGACCCTGCCCTGGCCGAGTTTCCGCACACCGCGGAGCACATAAAGACCCTCGCCCGGCTGATCGGCGGCGGCGGATACCGCGGCGTCACCGACCAATTGGAAACCCTGCTCGGGCGCCCGCCGAAGACCGTGCGGTGGGCGCTGCAGAACCATCCGCGCATCCAGAAATTGGCGACTGACCGAGTCGCCGAGAGGTCGAACCGCGGTCATGAGGGAGGGGACGAGGGGTGATGTTGCCGAGATCCGTAGGTGAACAACCGTCACACCGGCAGTTGGAACGCGTCGACCTGGGAGAAATACCCTACGCGGCGGCGCAGGCGGACATGGCCCGCTGGGTTGAGGAGCGCAAACAGGAACTCGCCGCCAACCGGCTCTTCCTGCTCACGCATCCTGCGGTGATCACCTACACCGCCCGGACGCCGAACGACCAACTGCCCGACGCGGCTTCGCCCATCGACCTGGTGCAGACAGACCGCGGCGGACATGCCACCTACCACGGCCCCGGCCAGCTCATCGGCTACCTCGTGCTCAACGTGCGCGAGCTCGGCCCCCGTGGGCTGATCCGCCGTGTCGAGCAGGCGCTCATCGACGCACTGGACAGCCTCGGTTTCCCAGCGGTCCGCCGCGAGACGCCGCCGGGGTCCGAGAGCCTGGCGGGCGTATGGACCCCCGATCACCGCAAACTCGCCTCGATCGGCATGCGCATCAGCGGGAGCGTCTCCAGCCACGGTTTCGCCCTCAACATCGACCCCGACCTGAGCGTCTACACCACCTTCACCGCCTGTGCCCTACCCGGCGTCCGGATGACCTCCCTGGCCGAACTCGCCGCCGAACGCGGCCTGCCGACCCCCACCCATACCGAGGTGCGCGACACCGTCGCACAAGCGGTCACTGCACACCTGACACCAGGTTAGAAACAGGAAAGGATGCACGATGGCCAGCAAGAACAAGCTCGACGACCATCCCACCGTCGTCAAAGTCCGCCAGCAGCACGACCGCGGCGTCACCCGGCCCGCCGAGCCACTGGACGCGTCCTGGCTGCGGCAGCTCTGTCTCGACGCGGGTGCGGACGACGTCGGTTTCGTCGAGATCGACCGGCCGGAAATCGCCGACCAGCGAGCAGACCTGGAAGCCGCGCTGCCGGGTGTCCGAGTGCTGATCAGCTTCGTGACCCGAATGAACCGGGAGAACATCCGCACTCCCTCGCGCTCGGTCGCCAACCTGGAATTCCATCACACCGGCGACCACTCCAACGAGGTCGGCCGACACGTGGTGGGCAAGCTGGAGGCGATGGGCGTGCGCGCCCTCAACCCCGCGATGGGTTTTCCGATGGAGATGGACAAGTTCCCCAGGAAAACATGGGTCGTCTCGCACAAGCCGGTTGCCGTGGCTGCCGGGCTCGGCAAGATGGGAATCCACCGCAACGTCATCCACCCCAAATTCGGCAACTTCATCCTGCTGGGCACCATCCTCATCGACGCCGAGGTCAGCGAATACACCCAGCCCATCGAGTACAACCCCTGCCTGGAATGCAAGCTGTGCGTGACGGCCTGCCCGACCGGGGCGATCGCCTCCGACGGTCACTTCAACTTCTCCGCCTGCTACACACACAACTACCGCGAGTTCATGGGTGGCTTCGGCGACTGGGCCGAACAGGTCGCCGAAAGCCGTAACGCGCACGACTACCGTTCGCGAGTGAGCGACAGCGAGAGCGCGTCCATGTGGCAAAGCCTCTCCTTCGGCGCCAATTACAAAGCCGCCTACTGCATGTCGGTCTGCCCGGCCGGCGAGGACGTCATCGGCCCCTGGCTGGACGATCGCAAGGCACATCTGACCCAGGTCGTGCGCCCACTGCTGGACAAGGAAGAGACCGTCTACGTCGTCCCGGGTTCCGACGCCGAGCAGCACGTGGCGGACCGGTTCCCCAACAAGCGCACGAAGCATGTCGCGATGAGCTTGCGCGCGAACAGCATCGACGGTCTGCTGGAAGGCCTGCCGCTGATCTTTCAGCGCGAACAGGCCAAGGACATGTCCGCCACCTATCACTTCACCTTCACCGGCGACGAGTCCAGGCAGATCACCGTGACCATCCGCGACCGCGCACTCGATGTCGCCGACGGACACCACGGTGAGCCGGATCTCAGGATCACCGCCGACACGCGCACCTGGCTGCGATTCCTCAGCAAGCCATCACTGCTGGCGTGGGCACTGGTGCGCCGGCAGATCAAGCTGCAGGGCTCACCCCGACTCCTGCGCGACTTCGGCCGCTGCTTCCCGTCCTGATCGCTCAGAAAAGGACGCATCACCGAATCATCACCGCAAGAAATGGAAGGCCGATCATGAGCACACTCAGCACCGAAGCCGAACTCGACCTCGTGTTGGAACGTAAGGAAACGATGGCCGAAGGTGTCGTGCTGCTGACCTTGCGCGACCCGCAGGGACGTCCGCTGCCGGAATGGCAGCCGGGAGCCCACATCGATCTGGTACTGCGAGCCGACCTGGTCCGGCAGTATTCACTGTGCGGGGACCCGGGGGACCGGTCCTGTCTTCAGGTCGCGGTGCTGCGTGAACCGGAAAGTCGCGGCGGGTCGAGCTACGTGCACGACGTGCTCACCGAAGGTGAGTCGGTACGCATCCGCGGGCCACGCAACCACTTTCCGCTCGTGAAAGCCAAAAACTACCTGTTCATCGCAGGCGGAATCGGGATCACCCCCATCCTGCCCATGGTCGCAGCCGTCAACGCCACCCGCGCCGACTGGCGCCTCGTCTACGGGGGCCGCACCCGGGCGTCGATGGCATTCGGTGAGACTTTGCAGCGGGCCTACGGAGACCGGGTGAGCCTGCGGCCCCAGGACGAATACGGGCTGCTGGACCTTCCCTCGCTGCTCGGCAAGCCGCAACGGAAGACAGCCGTCTACAGCTGCGGCCCGGAACCGCTGCTCGCGGCGGTCGAGGCCGGCTGCGAGAAGTGGCCGAGCGGATCTCTGCACCTGGAGCGCTTCGCCCCGAAACAGGATGTCACGGCCGGGCCGCAGGGCAGCTTCGAGGTCGAGCTGGCCCAGTCCGGCAAGAAACTGCTCGTCTCTGAGGACATGTCCATTCTTGAGGCCGTCGAAGCTGCCGGTGTGCCGGTGATGACCTCCTGCGAGGAGGGAATCTGCGGAACCTGCGAGACGAAGGTGTTGTCCGGACAGATCGACCACCGCGACTCGGTCCTGGACGACCAGGAGCGCGCCGCAGGCGACACCATGATGATCTGCGTCTCCCGAGCCAAAGGCGACCGCCTGGTCCTCGACCTCTGATCCACTGGAGAACCATTCCGGATGCTGCGTCAGCTGCTTCTCCGATCGTTGAAGGCCGCTACGCCAGGGCGTCAGCCCCCTTGGGCAGTCGCCACCGGAGGGCAGGCACGGGGCGCGAGCCCGCTCCCTGTGGACTGATCCGCCGCATCGAACAGTGGCGGACGAGCCTCCGGAAGCGGAGATTTTCCTAACCAGGACACGGCGCTGTCTTCCTGAATGCACTGGGCTGAGCATCCACTGAAGGCAGCGCCTGTACCCCTCGGTGGGACGAGGCAGGTTGACTACCGTGCCAGTTCCTCCACCGAGCCTGAACACACTGACTTGACAGGGAAGGTCATCCCCTGCACCCCCATGGAGCCGGAGATCGCGCACGCCCTGCTCACCGAGCGGCAGCCCGGCGACCTGCTGCGCGTCATCGGCCACCTCACGCTCCCGGACACCGCCGACGGCGTCATCCGACTGCACGCCGAAACCCTTGAAGTGCTCTGGGAAGCGCCGTCGCTGGACACGGATGGAGAAGACGCAGACACCGAAACCGTGACCGCCACCGACGCGGACACGGACACGGACCGCAACAGTGCCATCGCGGCTCTCGCCGAAGCCCTCACCGGCTTCGGAGAGGCCGCCCCCGGTCCCGGGCAGAGCGTCCGCATCCACATCAGCCCAACCGGGGCCCTCGGTTCGGGCCTGGAGCACTGCCACAGCTTCGACGTCACCCCGGCCATGGCCCACCGGCTCGCCGACTACGTCGACGCCATGAGCTGCTACCTGGACAGCGAACGCCCCGACGTCGTCGACCTGGACCCGGAGACCATCGCGGACCTGACCGATCTGTTCGAGGACATCGACCTGACCGGCCTCACCAACGCGGTCCTCAACGCGACCCGGCCCGAACACCGGGCCGCCGTCACGCAGGCGATGGACGACATGTTCGGCGACGTCCCCGCTCCCGAGGACACCGACCCGTGACCCCCAGCCACTCCCGAAGGGAGGCGAACCCGATGCCCACCCCGCCCCAGCGCACGGTCCTTGAGCGGTTCCCCGCCGGAGGCCCCCGCGGCTCCTGGCCGGCGGAAGAGTACGCCGCCGCCCAGCGCACCCAGGGCAGGCCGGACGCCCAGGTCGTGATGGACCTGCCCAGCGACCAGTTCCTCGTGGTCACCCACACCACCAACTAGCACCACCACCCCGAGCGCCGCGCCCCGCCTTCCCGGCCGGGCGCGGTGCTCTCGTCTGCGACAAGGAGCAGCACCCCATGGCCCGCATCACCATCCGCGTTGAACCCCGCCACGAGGACAACAGCCGCTGCGAGCACGACGTGAAGCCGTTCGGCAAGCCGCGCGACCCCGCCTCCGGCTGCACGGGCCGGACGGCGTATGCCGTCGTGTGCTCGCACCACGTCGACGTCGGCGACACCCACCACGTCAAGGTCCTCGCCGAGCCCGCCGCCCGCGAGCAACCGCCAGGAGCACCTCGCCGCCCTGCACGCCCGCTGACCCCGGCCCGGCCGGGATCCCCCATGCCTGTGGGGCGGCCGTCGACACCTCCGGCCGCCCCACAGCACCACTTAGACCAGCCCCACCGCCACCTGTCCCGGCACGTCAACCCGGCATTCCACAGAAGAGGAATCACATGAGTGCCCGCGAATTCTGGAAGACCGTCCTCCACATGGCTGCCCGCGGCATCGACGGATACGTACTCGACCGGGAGGCCGCACGCTCGTCGTGCTGTGCGGATCCACCAGGTACTGGGAGCAGCTTCAAGAGGCCAACCTGTACGGGACTGCCGCCGGCCGGATCGTCCTGGCGCCCGGCTGCAACCTCAAGCAGCCCCACCCGCTGTGGGCCGACCCCGCCCAGGCCGACCAGCTCAAGCTGGTCCTGAACGACCTGCACCTGCGCAAGATCGACGTCGCCGATGAAGTTCTCGTGGTCAACCCGGGCGGCTACATCGGCGAAAGCACCCTCAGCGAGATCAACTACGCCCGCAGCCTCGGCAAGCCCATCCGCTACACCCACACCACACCCGAGACGGCGCCCTGCCCGTGAGTGCCATGACCGGCCGGATGTACCTCGAACGAGGCCAGCCCGTCACCGTGGTCATCCCGTACTGCGCCCGCCGCGCTCCTGACGTCACCGGCAACTGGCTGCACTTCCAGTGGCCCGGTCAGCGACCCGCCGCCGGGCCGCGCAACGTGGCCATCCGCCGCGGCGACGGATCGATCGTCGTCCGGCCGTTCCGGGGCCTCACTCGGTGTTCTCCGGCCGACGGTGCGGCCACCGAACAGGACCAGCACGCCGCCCTCGGGGCCCGTTGACCCCGCCCGGCCCGGCCGGGACACTCTGGGGCCGCTGTCCGGTCTGCACCACCACCTGGCAGCTCAGCACCCGCCCCTGTCAACGGTGCGTCCTCGACCAGCAAGTACGCGATCTCCACGGTGACGACGCCGGGACCATCCGCCCCGAACTCGGCCCGTTCCACGAGGCGTTGACGAGTGCCGAACGTCCGGACGTTGCCGTGGCCTGGATCTCCCGCTCGAAGACCCGCGACCTCCTGGAACGCATAGGACGGGACGAGCGGCCCGTCACCCACGAGGTCCTCGACGAACTACCCCCGGGCAAGGTGCTGGCCCACCTGCGCAGTGTCCTGGTCGCGACCGGGGTCCTGCCGCCCCGCGACGAGCGGCTCGTCGCCCTGGAGAAATGCATCACCGAGACGGTCCAGGCTCGCACCGACCTCGCCGAGCGCCGGATCCTGCACGGCTACGCGGTCTGGCATCACCTACGTCGGCTCCGACGACGCCTCGGCGAAGACCACACCACCCGGCTCCAAGACCTGAACGTGCGCTGCCACATCACCGCGGCCGACAACTTCCTCACCTGGCTCGTCGGCGAAGGGCTCACGCTGGGAACCTGCACCCAGCCGGACCTGGAACGCTGGATGGCCGACCCCAAGGTCAGCTACCGCGACGAGACCGGCCACTTCATCCGCTGGTCGGTACAGCACCGACACGCCTACGGCCTGACCTACGGCACCGTCCGCTGGACCGGCCCGCTCAGCACCATCGACAGCGAGAAACGCTGGTCCGACGCCCGCCGCCTCCTCAACGACGACACGCTGCCGACCCCGGACCGCGTTGCCGGACTGCTGCTGATCCTCTACGCACAGAAGATCGCAACCATCAGCCAACTCACCGTCGACGACGTCCACATCGACAACGACACCGTCACGATCACGTTCGGCAGCTCGCCGGTCGTCCTCCCCGCCCCGCTGGCCAGCCTGGTCCGCGAGCTCGCCGCGACCCGCCGAGGCAAGGCCAAGATCGGCACTCCGGACGACGTCCCCTGGCTGTTCCCGGGAGGCCATCCAGGGCGCCCTCTCACCGACAGCCAGATCTGCAATCGCCTCCACAAGATCGGTATTCGGCCCAAACAGGGCCGGTCCACCGCGTTGTTCACCCTCGCGACCGAGCTCCCCGCCGCGATCCTCGCCCGGATGCTCGGCGTCCACATCAAGGTCGCCGTCCAGTGACAGCAGGCATCCGCCGGCGACTGGGCCGCCTACGCAGCCGAGGCGGTGTGTCCAGCTCGACCTTGCTCTTGAGCCTGTGGTCGGGCCGGGGAGGAGGCGGAGACATCGGCCTCCGGCCTGCGGGCTGCGCGCGTCCCTCCTCGCCGTGCGCAACGACTTTCCCCGGACTCCTTCTCTCTGGGCTGGGTATCTGCACGCAGGGGCCTAACTGTTGGTTCTTGAGGCGACAGTCAGACGGCGTGCCAAAGGGTAGGCACCGGCGCGATGGCGGCCGCGCCCGCGCAGCCCACGAGCAGCGTCCCGGCCAGCATCAGGCCGGCACGTGGCAGCCAACCGGCGATGGCGAGCAGCGCGGCGCTGGTCGCCGTATCTGTCCTCGCTGGTCTGACAGCCACCACTTCAAGGTCGGGCTCCTTTGTGTGCCGATGCTTGCAAGAGCAGCTTGGGGTAGAGCGGGTGCTTCTCGGCGGCGGCTCCTGCATCTCAGGGACCGGACAGCAAGGAGGATCAATGCGCCGCATCGGATCGACGCCCGCCAAGCGCGGTCGACCGGAGCCAACAACTGCCTCGACGTCATCGAGCTGGACGACGGCGACTTCTACGTCATCGGCAAGCTGCTGTTCCTGTCGCCGCCCAAGCACGAGAGGCTGCGCGAGCAGGGGGCGTCGGTCCGTACTGGCGAGACTGCCGTCGTAATGCCGCGCGACTGCGTGCTGGCCGCCGCGAAGCAGCTGGCGGCCGAGGGGCTCGTCGGATAGCCGGCCGAGTGCCGGCGGGGCTACGCGCGTCAGAAGATGTTCTGTCGGCGGTGCTCTTTGCGGAGTGCGGCGAATCTCTTACGGGCTTCTTCTCTCGGCAACCCGTTGTCGACCTGGACCAGAAGGTCGGAGAGGGTGTCGCGCGACTCCATGAACCCCTTCCACTTCTGCTGGGGCTTGAGCCAGGTGTCCAGCGCGGTAAGGACCGCGACCAAAAGTGAGAGTGCCGGGACCCAACCGACGAGAAAGGCCGCGCTGCTACGGCTGAGGTTTTGGCCTGCTGCGACGATCGCCGATGCAACGATCAATGTGATGCGGCTTACGTAGTAGGTCATGCCGTAGTTGAGCGTGCCGCGGGACAGGGCTCTTTGCTCCCGGCGCATGAGTCCATCCAGGCTGTCGTCTCGCGCTGTGATTGATGTGGTCCCTGTCCTCTGTTGCTCGCCCTGTCCTCTGGTTTTCTCGGGGTCCATGAGCCGTTCCAACCTCTCGCGCACAGAGCCTGTACGTTCGGGGAGAGTCTGCCCATCTCTGTTACTGCGGTATCTGCGCTCAACTCTGATGGCTCACGGAGAGTGGCCGCCGCCGCCCGTATGGCAGGGCGGCGAGGGTGCACGACCTGCGACACAGTCGCCGACCGTGATGTCTTCTACCTTGCCGCCGTAGGCCGCGAGGGTGGGGTGAGGTAAAGCTGTGTGGTGGAGAGGCTCTTGTGCGCGTGATCACGCCCAGGAGCTGCTGGCCGGGCAGCGCGTCGCGCCCGTGTGCGGTGAGCAGCTCGTCGGAGCGGGCGCCGGTCGATGCCCAGCCCGCCAGCAGAGCACGGTCACGGTGCGAACGCAGGCCAGCGAACACCTCGGCGTACTTGTCATCCGGGATGCGTCGTGGAACCCGCTGCGGGACTCGGGGCCGATACAGACCCGCGCGGACGGAATCCTTCCCACCTTGCCGGGCCGCTGGCCGACCGCGGCGCACCCGGTCTCCAGGGAAGGGGTTGACCAGCAATGCTCCGCTGCCCATCTCCAGGTGGAAGGCGTAGAAGCTCCTTAGCACCGTCTCGCAGTGCGCGCGGGTGGAGGCGGCATACTTCCGGCCCGGCGTCGGTTTCCCCGTCACCGGGTTCGATGCACCCGGAACAGTCGTACGGGCCGGGGCGGGCGAGGCGGCCACCCCGGGCTGCCCGCGGTGGCGCCAGTGGACACGCACCGGCTGTCGGCCAGGCGCATCCACAGCATGAAGTCGCGGGCGTCCTCCCGTGCGACGCGGTCCCACGCGATCGCGCGCACCCACAGGAATCGCCACCAGCGCAGCAGGTCATTGCCGTACGACCGCAACTGGAGGCAGGGGTGTCCGCAGCCAGCAGGTCCCGGAGGTACAGGGCGGCGGGCTCGATGACCGCTCCGTCCTGATCGAGCAGCCGGTACGGCTCCCAGGGATCGCCAGTCTCCAAGAGGCAGCCCGTATCGGGCAGGACAAGATTCTCCACACTGCGTGCAGGATCACCGAGTTGACCCATGCCCGGAAGCTAGCAGAAACACCTTCTGAACTGCGAAAATGTCAAATTTAGTTCAGTCAAGAGCTCGACATCACCGGCTGGACGCCGGATGAGGTCGACGCCGGAATTGCCCTCGAGACGGAGCTCGGCCAGTTCGGCTCCGGGAGCCGGGCGGTGTACGACCCGCGCCCGGGCGACCGGCGCCGCTGGGACTGGTCCGGCGATACTCCCTGATCACCCGCCAGCCGAACTCGGTCGGGTGAAGACGTCAGGTCGGCGGAACCTCCCGGTCGCCCGGGCGTAGTGCCGTACACGGACCCGATCACGATATGCACGTGAAGGAGCCCGGCCTGGCCATCGTCAACGTCGCGGCCGCCGACGACGCGACCGCGCTCGCCGTTCAGGCCGCGCTCGCCGCGCAGTGGGCTCCGGCGACGGCAGACCGTACGACACGCGATCCAGGCCAGCCCGGCGTACGGTTGCGCTGCTATCTGGACGTGCGCCAGCCGCTCGACTCGTAGCTGTGGTCGGGCCTCCACGCCGTGGTCGGCCTCATGGTCGGCCCGACCCGCGGGCATGGTTAGGCTTCGCAGGCCTTCGTGGACGGGCGCCCGGTCTACGGGACCAGGCGCGGTGCGATGAGCGCGGCAAGCGCCCTTACAGAGTGCTCCTGGCCGTCGACCACAACGGTCTCTACCTGTGTCCTGGGGAGACCGTCACAGTCCCGGTGGGGGCTTGTACTGCGCCAGTGTGTCGCAACGCCTCGCTCGAAGGCCCCAGAAGCACCCTTGCGGGCTGCCGCGGGCGCCTCCTGCTGCGGCGGCAGCGGCACGATGCCGAGCTGCTCCAGGTGCTCGCGTTGCCCGTCCATCAGCCCTGCCCAGACGGTGTGCTCGCGCTGTTTGGCGAGCCATCGGCCGATGTCGAGGCCGTAGACGGTGACGCCGGGCAGGACGACGGTTGGTTCGGTCTCTTCGCGGAGGAGTTCGCCTACGGCGGCGTAGTGCAGCTGCCATTCCGCCGGCCTCCAGCACCGCGTGGTCGTGCTCGAGGTCGGCGCGCATCGTTGCGGCGTCGAAGTCGGCGCCACGAACCCAAGCGCTGGGCTCACGGAGAGCACCTCTACTCCGTTCTCACCCAGCACACCTCCACCCCATGACCCTTTAGCAACGCACCAGTCGTCGGTGCTGTGCGCCGCACGCGCGCCGACGCCGTGTGCCTGCTCGGCAGCGCGCTGGCCTCGTGGGTTCTGCAGGTCATCGGCCGATCAGCTTGTGCAGGCCGAGAGTGCTGGCCCCGGCGCCCGTCAGGCCGGCGAGAACGGCGCCAGCTGCGTTGCCGGAGCTGAAGTAGGTGAGTACGCCGACGGCGACACCGATGAAGGCGGCTGTGAGCAGCACAAGGACGGCGCGTTGGGTCAGCAGCGGTTCTGTCTCGGGGCTCGGAGCGGGAGAGCCTGGCGGTGAAGTGCTCATACGGGTTCCTCGGTTCGCCCGGTGCGCACCGTGTACGCGTATCGGGGCATCGTGATGACCTGCGCGGTGGTCCACGCCCAGCGAGCCCTGCACCGCGGCAGGTCAGCCAGGTAGCCGCGCTGCTCTTCCAGCCATTCGGCGCGCTCGCCCTCAGGGAGGAGCTGAGCTACAACCTCAAGCACTTTGCCACCAGGACCGAATCGGCGACGGTTTGATGCAGCGATGCGCTTTGCCTTGTACTTGATGCCCCACCAGAGGGGCGACTGCCTTCGCGGGCCCTTCGTCTGGTCGGCGAACTGCTGCAGAAGGCGCTGCGTCGCTGGATCCTTCGGAGTGCTTTCCAGGAGTTCGAGAAGTTCTTGGTCGGGGTCAGGATCATCTGACGTGTGGGCCAACGGGGGCCTCCTGCCCGTCCAGTACGGCGGTCTTGGGGTTGCTCGGCACGGACTGGCGAGATGAAGGCGGCGTGGCGGTCATGCTGCCTCCGCCTCCCGCCCGGTGCGTACCGCGTATGCGTACTTCGGCATGGCGACTGTCTGTGCGATGATCCACCCCCAGCGCTTCCTGCGCCTGGGCAGGTCCGCAATGTACCCGCGCTGTTCCTCCAGCCAGTCGGCCCGCTGGGAAGCGGGCAGGACCAGCGCGATGAGCCGAAGCGCCCCGATGTCCCCGCCCGCGCCACGTTCCTGGACTCGCTGCGCCCCGGTGCGGGGCCCGGCCGCCGCTTGCCGCAGGAGATGGTCGGCGTCCCGTTCGACCTCGGCCGCGGGCACCGACACACGGAACTCCTCTTCACCCAGCCAAAAGACCACGTCGTAGCGAGGACCGCTGGAGACATAGAAGACCTCAACCCCGGGGCGACCGGCGGGGGCAACTCCTTGGTCCCGCAACCTCGCCAACGCCATTTCAACGGCCACCTCGCGGATCATGTGGGGTCGTTGGACCTCCGGACGGATCACAGTCCGCCTCCAGCCACTCCAGGGCGCGCGGCCCCCGGTCGGGTAGAGGCCGGTACAGCTGCGGTGGCGGCAGCGATGGCGAGGGGAGCTTGTTCGGCTCCCTTGTCGGTGAGGCGGTAGAAGCGGCGTCGGGGGCGGCCTTCAGCCTCGGCGATCTCGTCCTGTTCCCAGTACCGCTCGACCCAGCCGGCCTGCCGCAACCGTTCGAGCAGGGGGAAGAGGGTGCCGTTGGGCAGGTCAGTCATTCTCGACAGCTCCAGCCCGTACAGCCCCTCGCTCAGGATTGTTGTGCGGCGTTCGCCGTCGGCGCCCTGGCCGAGCAGGGCACGCAGCACTGTCTGAGTGTGTGGGGTCATCTGTGGGTCTGCCATGGCATCAATCTACCTAGGTAGGAGAACCCGTGTCTACCTAGGTAGATTGACTCTCGCCTCTGCCCTGCGCGACACCGATTGACACTCAAGGGGGTGCTGGTTGGTGTTCGGGGTGGTGGCTGGCCTCCCCGCGGCCTTGACCGCTGGGGCGGGCTGAACGGGTCGGCTTCGACGACGAACCACCCTGAACCGGCCGGCCACCTCCCGGTCACTTGCCCCGGCCTCGATCAGATCGGCGGCTGCGAGCCGGACTTGCTCACGCTGAGACCGTTCCTCGGCCGTCAGTCCACCGCCGTCGGGATACCTCATCCTCCCGGCATAGCGCCGCCCACGACAGCTGTCACCGGTCGTGCCCCGCCGCGTGTTGCAGGCCGTGAGCATCCCTGCGGGGGATCCGGTACAGCACACACAGGCGAAGCGGCCCCTCGGGCACGCTCGGATCCTCGAAGTCGTCGGCCGGATCCCGGGTCATGCCGATCCGCCGCATCACTGCCTGGGAACGAAGGTTGTGGACGGTCGTCGACGCCACCACTTCCGGGAGCCCGAGGACCTCGAAGCCGAAAGCCAGACAGGCCAGGGCAGCCTCAGTGGCGTAACCGTGCCCCCACGCCGAACGCATCAAGCGCCAACCGATATCCACCCCCGTGAACGGCATGTCCTTGCCCACCTCGTCCAAGCCGACACGGCCGATGAACTCACCAGTCTCCCGTGCTTCGAGCGCCCACCACCCAAAACCTCGCTCGTCAAACTCGGCCTGCATGAGTGCCACCGCGGCATCGCTTTGCTCCCGCGTCAGCAGTTCCCCCAAGTGTTCTCGGACTTCAGGATCGGCGTTCATAGCCGCCCACGGTTCGAGGTCGGACTCCCGCCACCGGCGGAGCAGAAGACGATCGGTTCGCAACTCTGGCATGCCACCCAGCCAATCCGATCAAGATCAGGGTGTCGATCGGTTATGTCGGACCTTACGGTGCTCGTCCATGCCAGATCCGCTGCGTAGATCCTCACGGCCTACCACCGCCCGGCGGCACACCATCCCGTCACGACCCGAAGTAACCCGCACAGTTAAAGGTCTCTAGCGGTAGTTCGTTAATTCCGGCGGTGGCGTGGGTTGACGGCAGGTCGGGTTGGCCGTAGGCCGGTGGTAGGAGTCAACCGCCTTGCTGGAGGCTGCAGATGACCGCTCGCCGTCCGTGTCCGCCCGCGCCCGGTCCGCTGGAGGAGTACGCGGCCCGGTTCCACGACCTCTTCTTCAGCCTGGCCCAGCGGCGGGGTTTTCGCGAGTACCTGACCGGGCTGCTCGCGCCGCGGGAGCGGAACAAGACGCTCACCTGCCTGGCAGGGGCGGAGCCGGTGACCGGCGCAGGGATGCCGGGGGTGCAGCGGCTGCAGTTCTTCCTGTCCGAGTCCCCCTGGGAGTCCGAGCAGGTCAACGACCGGCGGCTTGAACTGCTGCGCGAGCAGCAGGCGACGGCTCCGCACGACGGCGGGGTCATCGTGATCGACGACTCCGGG
>NZ_JBEOZU010000066.1:0-56908 GCF_040298185.1 Streptomyces sp. NPDC001634
ACGCCAACGTCGCCCGGATCCGGTTCACTTCATGTGCATCCACACACCCAACATGCTCCTGAACAGGCCCGACAGGAAGACCTAACGGAGTCCTACTAGGGGGTTTCTCTCGGCGCTGAGGGCTCTCATGTGCACGTCAGCATGGGTAATCTCCCCATCACCCGGAGGGCTGACGGGAGGCATGACGTGATTGGTGAGTCGTTAGCAATGCACCCACTGACCTTCGTCCGCCAGTCGAGCGGATGGGGGAAGGCCGAGCTGGCCCGGCACATGCAGAGGCGGGGGAAGGAACTGGGCATTCCCCTGGCAACCAATCGCACGACCGTATGGAAGTGGGAGCAGGGGCAGGAGCCGGACGCCGACGCTCAGCGTGTCCTCGCTGACCTGCTACGTGTTCCGTACGATCAGGTTCAGGCGGAAGGATGGCCGCGGTGGCTCCCCGTATGGGAAGTCACTGGGCTCACAGCTCCCTGGACGGAGGCCGGTACTGTTGCGGCTCTGGCTGATCTGGTTGGGAGTGGCCGCATGGACCGTCGGGGGTTCCTCACCATCACCGGCGCCGCCCTGACGGGGCTTGCGGCGAACTGGGCCGAGGCGCCCTCTGCCTTCGCCTTAGCGCTCAACGGAGACCGAGTCACGGACACGATGGTCTCGACGATCGAGCAGCGCATCAACACTCTCCGCACACTCGATGACCAACTCGGTGGCGCCCGGCTTCTGGAGCAGGCGCGCGGCGATCTCGCCCTGATCACCAGTCTCCTGAGCGCCGGCCGCTACACGGACAAGATCCGCATCCGTCTGTACGCCCTGGCGGCCCAAGTATCGCATCTGACTGGCTGGATGGCCTACGACGCAGGGCTGCGGTCCGCAGGACAGCGGTACTACGTCGGAGCCCTGCGTAGCGCCCGTACTGCTGGGGACGACGCCTTCGGAGCCTTCGTCCTGGCGGAGATGGGACTGCACGTCTCCGAGGCCGGGCGGACTGCCGAGCGGGTCGAGCTCATCTCGACCGCCATCGACAACGCTCCTCGAACGTTGTCGCCCTACACCCAGACCTTCCTCTACCTGCACAAGGCCGAAGCGCTGTCCCGCGACGGAGACCACCAGAGGGCCGGTACGGCGCTGAACCGTGCCGCTTCCCTCTGGGAGTGCCACACGTTGGACGAAACCCCGGACTGGCTGGACTGGTTCGGTGAGGCGCAACTGAAGTCGACCGAGGGCAAGGTCCTGCTGCGCTCGGGCCAGGTGGAGCCTGCGACGAGTTCGCTGGAAACCTCCATCAAGAAGGCCGCTCCCCGAGACAAGGCTGTACGGTCCAGCCGTCTGGCCGAAGCCCGCCTTGCCGGTAATGACCTGGACGGAGCGCTCGACGCCGCGAACTACGGCGCCGAGCTCCTCGAAGGCGAGGTCAGCTCTGTGCGGGCTCTGGACCGCCTCAAGGAGTTCTCCGAGCAGCTCCAACCGCACAAGTCCGTTCCGGCTGTCCGTGAGTTCCGCGAGCGTCTTCATGCGCTGGCCATCGCGGCGTGATCAGTACCGACTTGTGCTCCGAGTAAGACTGTCCTCTTGGAGCAGGCGGACAGAATGCCAGGATGGGCGGCATGACGACGATCGACGGTGAGGTTGCGGCCGGGTTCGAACCTGTCGGGGAGGCGTTCGCGGCGAATTTCGCCCGGCGCGGGGACATCGGCGCGGCGGTGTGCGTGTACCAGGACGGTCGGCCGGTGGTCGACCTGTGGGGTGGGATCGCCGATCCTGGCACCGGTCGTCCGTGGTCCCGGGACACGCTGCAACTGGTCTACTCGGCGACCAAGGGGGCAACCGCGACCGCGGCGCATCTGCTGGCCCAGCGCGGCGCCCTGGACCTGGACGCGCCGGTGGCCAAGTACTGGCCGGAGTTCGCCGCGAACGGCAAGGCGGAGATCCCGGTGGCCTGGCTGTTGTCCCACCAGGCCGGCTTGGTCGCGCTGGACCAACCGGTGCCGCTGGCTGAGGCGCTGGCCTGGGAGCCGATGGTGGCCGCGCTCGCCGCTCAGCGCCCACTTTGGGCTCCAGGCACCGCGCACGGGTATCACGGCCGGACCTGGGGTTGGTTGGTCGGCGAGGTGATCCGCCGGGTGTCCGGCCGCACGCCGGGCCGCTTCTTCGCCGACGAGATCGCCATCCCACTGGGACTGGACTTCTTCATCGGGTTGCCGGCGAGTGAACGCGATCGGGTCAGCCGGATGGTGTACCAGCAGCCCGAGGTCGACCTCACCACCGCACCACCGGAGTCGATCCCCGAGGAGCTCCGCGAACTGGTCGCGGCCTGGCGCGACCCGAACTCGTTCAATAACAGGGCGTTCTCAGTCACCGACCCAGCTGAGATCGACTTCAACTCGCCACGGGTGCAGGCTGTGGAACTCCCGGCCTCCAACGGCATCGGCACCGCGCACGGACTGGCACGCATGTACGCCGCGCTCATCGGCGAGGTGGACGGCGTGCGCCTGTTCACCCCAGAAGCCCTCGCGTCGGCGATCAAGGAACAGGCCAGCGGGGCGGATCAGGTGATGGTGGCGCCGAGCCGGTTCAGCTCCGGATACATGCTGCCCACCGAGACCAACCCCATGACTGGGCCGAACTCCTTCGGCCACACCGGTCGAGGCGGCTCACTCGGCTTCGCCGACCCCGAGCACGGCATCGCCTTCGGCTATGTGATGAACCACATCATCGGGGGTCCCAACGATATGCGTGCGATGTCGCTGGTCGACGCAGTGCGAAGGTCGCTGGCGTAACTGATCTGGTTGGCGCCGGATGACCGGTTCCGCACGGCACTCGGGGGCCAGGGTGCCGCGCTCCCCCCTGGAGAACGCCGCTCACCGCGTCGGTGATGTCGCACTGACGTCGACGACCACTTCGCTGAGCATGCGGGCAGGGTAGCGGTGAGTACGGGTGCTGGTGCTGTCGGGACCGTGGAGAGTCGCGAGCCTAACAAGCCTGTCCTGGGCCACTGACATGAAGTCAAGTGATGCGTATCAATTCCGCCAGGCGAACTAGTCTGCGAAACTAGACCAGTTGAGAGTCCTGAGGTGCCCTCGGGTTGGGATCTAAGAGGTGAGGAGCAACGTGACCTACGATGGCGGACCCGATTGGGACGACGCAGACGGCGAAGAAGAGGACACTGCTGCGTCGGTAACCTCTGAGGAAGTCACTCGAGCGGTGGTCACGGACACAGACTGGACGGCCGAAACAATTCTGAGCCAACTGCGTCGCGGGAATATTCAGCTCAACCCGCGATTCCAGCGTCGGGATGCTTGGAACAAGCCGAGAAAGAGTCGTTTTATCGAGTCCCTGATTCTTGGCCTCCCGATTCCTCAAATTGTCCTCGCAGAGGACAAGAATCGGCGGGGCAAGTTCATTGTCTTGGATGGTAAGCAGCGTCTTCTGGCCCTTAGGCAGTTCGCAGCTGGTTCATCTTTTGCGGCATCCGAAGAAGAGGAAGATTTTAAGGGGTTCTCACTCACGGGGCTTGAAGTTCGTGAGGACCTGCGACTTGTCACGCTTCGAAAGATGGAGAACGATGACAGCTATGTGGATGATCTGAACTCGCTCCTCAACGAGACTATTCGAACTGTCGTTGTACGTCGTTGGCCCAATGAAGACTTCTTGAATCTGGTTTTTCTTCGTCTGAATACCGGCAGTGTGAAGCTGTCCCCTCAGGAACTTCGTCAAGCCCTTCATCCGGGCCCATTTACCGACTTTTTGGATGACTGTGCGTCTGACAGTAAGTGGCTGCGAGCGGCCCTCCGCATCGACAAACCTGACTTTCGCATGCGAGATGTCGAGGTGCTGCTTCGGTTTTTCGGCTTCCAGTTCACCCTTGATGAATACACAGGTAACCTGAAGAAGTTCCTCGACGACACAGTCAACGTTCTGAATGCGCAGTGGTTGAAAGAAGAGGAACGGATCAAGCAGGTCGGCGAGAACTGTAATCGAGCCATTGAGGCAACGTTTGAGATCTTCGGTGATAATTCTTTCTACCGTTGGGCTGGTGGTAAGTACGAAGGTCGCTTCAATCGGGCTGTTTTCGACGTCATGACCTACTACTTCTCCGATGAGGCTGTCCGAGCTGCGGCGATCGCCCGCGCATCGGTGGTTGAGTGGGCCTTTCGTAACCTGTGTGAGACGAATCAACGCTTCGTTGAATCCATCCAGACTACGACTAAGACGCCGCTCGCGACTCATCGACGCCTATCCCTGTGGGGCGATGCCCTAAGTGAGGCCATCGGGACCAAGCTGCGCGTCCCGGAGCTGCGTGACAACCGACTCATTCCATAGGGGGTGAGGATGGTGTCTTCGCGATTCGAAGAGCTGGAGAAGCGGATCGTAGAGCTTCGGCAGTGCTTCCTACCGAAGGAGTTTGATCCGACCGGCCTATATGAGGAGACGGTCTACGAGCATACGCGAGCATTTAGGGTGCTCGCGCACGCCGAATTTGAGTCTTTTATAGAGGATCGCGTCATCGAAGTTGTCGATGAGGCGGTTTCGAATTGGAAGACCGACGGGTCAATCTCCACGAGCCTGCTCGCGATTATGGCGTACAGGGAATCCGTTCCGCCCATGCCAGGGTCCTTAAGCGAAGCGGCGGCGAAGCCGGATAAGTATCCTAAATTGGAAGCGCGGATAGACGCTGCTCGAACTGACCTCCATCGCTATGTGCGAAATCAGAACCATGGGATAAAGGAGAAGAATCTTCTTCGGTTGCTCCTGCCAGTCGGTATTCAAGAGGCGGAAATTGATTCCGCTTGGCTAAGTGCCACAGAGACTTGGGCTACGGCTCGAGGTGACGCCGCCCATAAAGGGGCGAAGATGCAAGTCAGGCCTGATCCGCAAAATGAACTCAAGACGGTCAACCTGGTGCTGGATGGTTTTCGCGATCTCGATGAGCAGATGCAGAGCAAGTGACGGTGGAAGCGAGGCTGAGTGGCATGGAGAGGCCTACGGCAGCCGAGGCTGTTGATCCAGCGTAGATATTGGCTGGCGGACTGGAGAGGTGGTCAGGTCGTTCAGCGGGTGTACTCTCATGGATTCACTTCAGCCCTCCAGCTCTTCCCTCCCGCAATGCCACTGTGAACGCGCGCCAGGCCGGGCCTCGGACGATGACCACAGGCCCGCAGCTGTTCTTCGAGTCGCGTACGAGGATGCCGTCTGCTGTACGTGCGCATTCGACGCATTCCGTCCCGCTCCCTCCGCTGTAGGTCGACGTGAACCAGAAGGGTGCAGACGGTGCGGTCATCGGGACTCCTTGCTTATGCGGGTGATGAGCTCTGCCGACGATTCCAGGTCGAGCGCTTGTGCGCTCAGGTACTCGAACGCCAACCTATAGCGCACCAGTTCCTGCGGCTTCTCCATGAAGAGCCCGCCGCCGAGGAGATCCACGTACACCACATCCAGTTCGGGGCTCTGGCCGCGTAGAATCGCGAAGCTTCCAACTGACGCTGCATGGGCACCGGTTGAGAAGGGCAGTACTTGTACGGTCACATGCGGCCGCTCCACCGCCCCGAGAAGGTGACGTAGCTGCTCCCGCATGACCTCGCGGCCGCCCACCCGGCGGCGGATCGCCGCCTCATCGATCACGCACCAGAGGTGAGGCGGCTCGTCTCGCTCCAAGAGCTCCTGCCGTTTCATGCGGATGTCGACCATGTGCTGCACTTCCCGTTCACCACATTGCACTTCAGAGGCGCGGTGTACGGCCTCGGCGTACTTGCGGGTTTGGAGAAGCCCGGGGATGTACATGCAGGCGTAGTGGTCCTCGCGCACCACCTCGTCCTCGAGCGTGAGCATGAGGTTCATGGACTCAGGGATGGGATCTGCCAGCGAGCGCCACCATCCCTGGATCTTCGCTCCCTTCGCCAACTCGACGAGAGCAAAGCGCTCCTCATCGGATGCGCCGTACTCACGGCAAAGGGCGTCGACAGCCGGCCACTTCACCGCTCCCTCTTTGGTCTCGTAGCGGCTGAGCGTGGCCTTCGAGATACCGACGCGGGCGCCTGCCTCCTCCAGCGTCAAGCCTTTGAGCTCACGGAGACGGCGCAGGTCGGCGCCCAGCTGACGCCTGCGAGTGGTGGGTCCAACTGGCATGCTTGCGGCCCTTCATGTCGATCCAACAGATCGTCCTGGGTGTCCGAGCACGACGGCAAGGTGGCGCGCGCCGGGGGCGTGCGAAGAGCCGATGTGCTCCGAGTAGGCACTCGATGAGAGTTCCATTTTGAGAGTTTCAATGCAACTCTCAGTGTGTGGTCGAGTGCAGTGCGCACTCGCATGAACGGAGGGGCCGAGTCATGGACGGTGCGGCATGCATGCCAAGGAAGCCCTGGGAACTTCCCTTTCTGGCGGAACCGGAAGAGGTTGCTGCTCTCCGCCGCCTCCTGCGGACGCACCTGGGGCTTTGGGGCTTGCCTGACGTCGTAGACGCTGCTCAGCTTTGTGTCAGTGAGCTCGTTGCCAACGTGATCAACCACGTCGGTCAGGGCACTCCGACCACTTTGGCCGTCTCCATGCGCGGCACCCGCCTGCGAATCGAGGTACACGACCCCGACACCCGCGCTCTACCGACCCTTCTCGACAAAGGAGTTGAAGCTGAGGGGGGACGAGGCATGGCATTGGTAGATGCGATTGCTGACCGCTGGGGCGTCGAGCTCCTTGCCGACCAGAAGGTGACCTGGTGTGAGCTGGCAACTGGGCTCTCAGCGCCAAGCGGGCACAGAGTGGATCCATACGTCATCAGAGCCGAAGCGGTGCTCGGCTTCTACGGCGACGTGCACCTGTTGTCCACCATCGGCCCCAGCAGGTTACGCATGGTGACAGCGGAGGAGGCCGCAATCGACGTCATCGCAGACCTCCTCCACTGGTTCCGAGCCCACGGCCGAGACGCGGATGAGGCGCTCGATCGAGCCCAGATGCACTTCGAGGCTGAAGCCGGAGTTTCGGGAGGCGGTGGGTAGGCCGTCAGCCGGTCGCGATGGCCGAGTACGCCCACACGTCAGCCGGGATCTCGTGCTTCAGCCGCCAAGTGATGGCCATCGGCTTACTCCCCTTGTGTTCGACGTACTGGGCGGGACCGAGCAGCATCCACGGCTGGGCGCCCCCGATGTCGGTGCTCTTGTAGCGGCGGACGAAGAGCAGGACGTGGCTTCCCTCAGCAGCGTGCCGCTGGTAGCGGAGGCCCGTGGGGGACGTCTCCGACGTTTGGTTCTGGGACTCCCAGTGGAAGAGGGTCTCGTTCAGTGCGTAGTCGTGATAGCGGGTCTGTGGTGAGAAGTCCTTCTCGTCCTTTTCTAGGGTGATGAGTAGCGCGTCGGTCTTAATGGACTCGCACCACTTCACGCCCTCCCGGAAGTCACCTGGCATGAATCCGCCGATGTAGGACTGACCGAGTGCGGGGAGGATCTCTTCACGACTGTACGAGGCGTGGACGGTCAGGGGGACGCCGCTGGGACCGCCGATGCCGAGAAGCGGGATGGGTACGTGTTCGGTGTGGGCGAGGTTGTACTCCAGCACTTGCCTTAGCTCACTGCGCACGGCGCGCTGGTCGCGGAGTGTTGCGAAGCCGGCATCGTAATCCGCGAAGCTTTTGCGGGTGATGCCGCCCAGGGGCCACAACTGGAAGAAGAGCATGCGGGCGTAGGCCTGCTGCTGGCCGTCGAGATCGCTGTAGGCTGGGGCGTCGTCCTCCAGCATGCGCGTGTACGCGGCAACGCGAAGCGGGTCGTCTACGTGGAGGAAGGCGGAAACGCGCTTGAGGAGCGCGGCTTCACCTTCCGGCGCCTCGCTCATCAAGAGGCCGGAGCGCCGCAGTAGGCCGGTCCAGGAGTTGCCGTTGCCTCGGTAGAGCTCTTTGAGTTCGCGGCCGCTCTCGTAGAGGTAGCGACTCAGCCTCGGCTCGGCGTAGTCGGCTACCTCGCGGGCCAGCGCCGTGACATTGACGCCGATCTGCTCCTTGATGTTGGCGATGATCGTCTTCTTTGCCTTCTCTTCCAGGATGATCTGACAACCGGAAGGAAGCTGTGGGAAGTCGTGTTCGATGCTGTCCAGAAGCCGCTTTCGTGTCTGGTTCGTGAGGGCTCTGAACTGGTTCTCGAAGCGGAATTCCTTGCGGTGCTGGCCGATGAAGTCCAGGACGGTCAGGACGGCCTTGTTCTCGCTGCGGCGCAGACCGCGGCCGAGCTGCTGGAGGAACAGGGTCGCGCTGGAGGTGGGGCGCAGCAGGAGCAGTGTGTCCACGTCGGGGACGTCGAGCCCTTCGTTGAAGAGGTCGACTGAGAAGATGACCTGTAGTGCCCCTGATGCGAGGTCGGAAAGAGCCTGTTTGCGCTCCTCGGCCGGAGTCTCGCCGGACAGGGCCACGGCATCGAGGCCGGCGGTCCTGAAGTACTTCGCCATGAAGTGCGCGTGCGCGACCGAGACGCAGAAACCCAGTGCCCGCATGGCGCCAGGCTCGGCGATCTTCTCCTCGACTGCCTTCACGACCAGGCGGGCTCGAGCGTCGTTGCCGGTCAGCACGTTGCTCAGAGCGGTCGCGTCGTATGCGCCGCGCTTCCACTCGATGGCACTTAGGTCGGTGTTGTCACTGATGCCGAAGTAGTGGAAAGGGCTGAGGAGGTCATTCTCCAACGCTTCCCACAGGCGCATCTCGGCGGCGATCCGACCGTCGAAGAACTCGTCCTGGATGTTCTTGCCGTCCATGCGTTCGGGGGTGGCGGTCAGGCCCAGCAGCTCGATCGGCTCGAAGTGGTCGAGGATCTTCCGGTATGTCGGTGACGTGCCGTGGTGGAACTCGTCGATCACAATCACATCGAAGTGATCAGAAGCGAGCCGGTCCAGGGCGCGCGCATTCAGTGACTGCACGCTTGCGAAGACGTGTGTCCAGCGCTCGGGGATTTCGCCGCTGTGGAAGGCCTCACCGAAGTTCGCGTCGACCAAGACGTCTTGGTACGTGCGGAGCGACTGCTGCAGGATTTCCTTGCGGTGGGCGACGAACAGCAGTCGTAGGTCGCGACCGTGCTTCTTGCGTAGTTGCTTGTAGTCGAGCGCTGCCATCACGGTTTTGCCGGTGCCGGTCGCTGCTACGAGCAGATTCCGGTGCCGGTCATGTACCGCGCGTTCGACCTCTAGCCGCTCCAGCATGTCGCGTTGGTGTGGGTAGGGCCGTACCTCAAGGCCGGACAGCGTGATCCCGCGGTCTGTTGCTGTCTTCGAAGAGGTGCCTCCCGCAATCTCCAGTGCTTCCTGGAGTCGGTCTCCGTCCGCCTCGGGGTCATAGGTCTCGAAGGAGGGGTCGCTCCAGTACGCCTCGAAGGTCGCGTCGAACTTTCGCAGGACGTCAGGTGTGGCGATTGATGACAGTCGAACGTTCCACTCAAGGCCATCCAGCAGCGCGGACTTGGAGAGGTTGGAGCTGCCGACGTATGCCGTGTCGTAACCGCTTTTGCGGCGGAACAGCCACGCCTTGGCGTGGAGCCGCGTGGAGCGCGTCTCGTAGTTGACCTTCACCTGGGCGTTGAACTCGTGCACCAGCCTGTCCAGTGCCCGCCGCTCGGTTGCTCCGATGTACGTGGTCGTGATGACGCGTATGGGCACGCCTCGCTCATGGGCCGCTTTAAGGGACTGTTCGATGATGCGTAGACCGTGCCACTTTACGAAGGCGCAGAGCAGGTCGACTCGGTCGGCGGTGGCAAGCTCGGCCCGCAACTCGAAGCCGAGGCTTGGGTCTTCCGGGGAGTTCGTGAGTAGGGCTGTGTCGGAGAGCGGAGTGGCGGGGCGAATGGCGAAGACGCCCGGTGCCTCCTCCCTGGTCAGGGCTAGGAGCTGGCGGGGGCCAGCAGCTACCAGATCCACCCACTCCTGCGCCCCCTGAAGTGTCCTGATCGATTCCAGGATGTGGTTCGCGGCGTGTACACGTTCCTCTGGTGGGAGGCCCTGCAGAACGTGTCGTACGGTCCGGGCCACGTGGCGTGCCAGGACGTGTGGCACGGACTCGGGCCCCACCGCGTCGCTCACGGGGCGCCACCCAAGGTCGGCGAGCTCCTTCAACTTCTGCTCGAACCGCAGCGTGATGAGCTCCTCGTACACCCCTGCGACTGGGTGCGACAGATCTCCCGGCTCAGTCACACTGCCCCCTCGGCTCTCAGACATGGGCTTATGTCTAACAGAGGCTGCTGACAGCGACGCGGGTGAGTGGTGCCTCAGCAGCCTCATGCTTCATAACTAGCCAACTCTAATTACTAACTTGACAAATATGATCAACTTCGGCCAAGTATGGGGCTGTGGAAATCGAACGAGTCATCGGTCACATTGAGGGCGTCCCTGTGGGTGCGGTCTTCCATAGGCGCCTAGACGTGATGCGAGCCAAGCTGCATCGCACCAACCAGAAGGGCATCTCCTGGCTGGTGGATGAAGACGGCAGCGAGGTTGGCGATGCCATCGTGCTGCACGGGGGGTACGTGGACGATGAGGACCACTGGACCTGGGTGCGGTATACCGGTGCTTCCCCGGACAAAGATAAAGAGAAAAACACCGGGAGGCTTCTGCGGAGCCAGTCGTGGTTCTACCGGGACAATGCCGCCATGAAGCGCAGCTATGAGCGGAAGCATCCCATCCGCGTCATCCGCGGCTATGAGGGGGATCCCCGTTACTCGTTGCCCGATGATTACAGGTACGACGGACTGTATGAGATCACGGCCATCCGTACGGCAACCTCTCAGCAGGCTGCACCGGATGGCTCGGAAATCAAGATCTGCCAGTTTGACCTTGAGCGTCTACCTGATCACCGCCAGGCATAGGTCCCTGTGCAGTGAGGGTTGAAGCTGCCGACCCCAGCCCTGCGCAATAGGGCTGGGGATCATAGTGAGCTTGCGGCGGGTTACTGCGCCCCGTGACACTCCTCATAAACCCGCCCCACTCCACACCAACAAGCACCGCCCCGCTCCGGCGGCCAAGCCACAGCCCGCCCCCGCGCAGCCAAAGTCGTCGCATACTGCGGCAACAGCGCCCCGTCCCCCGGCGACGTCCCCTCCGAAGCCGCGAAGGCCTCGTACGACGGGACCGTGCCCGTTACGATGCCCAGGTTTGGGGTCCCGGAGGCCGCGAGCTCCCTCAGGGACTCCTCTATCGTCGCCAGGTGCTCCTCGTGGGAGGGGTACTCCACCGCCAGCGTCGGGTACGCCGACACCAGCTCGCCCAGTTCCGTGGCCGGCCAGTGCAGGACCGCCACCGGGAACGGGCGGGACAGGGCCTCCCGGTACGCGCCCAGTTCCGCCCGCAGCCGAGCGATCTCCGCCTCCAGTTCCGCCGGGTTGTCCGAGCCCAGGGACCAGATCCGCTTCGGGTCGTGGAGTTCGTCCAGGGACACCGAGGAGGAGTGGAGGGTGTCCGCCAGCATGTCCCACTCGTCGTGTGCCGCGCCCAGCATGCGGCGGACCCGGTGGCGGCCGTAGAGGAGCGGGTACGTGGACTGTGGGGGCTCGTCCGCGTCGCCTACCAGGAGACGCAGGCCCTCCGTGAACGTCTCCTCCGCCGCCTCCAGCTCGTCGTGCGACTCCAGGGACTCCGCGACGATCAGCCAGGGCGCCGGGTGCCGGGGGGAGGCCTCGCGGACTCCGGCGATGATTGCCCGGGCCTCCGCCTCGTGGTCGTACTCCCACAGGTTCGACGCCTTCAGGGCCCGTACGAGGTGGGGGTTCTCCAGGCCGGCGGGGGATTGCAGCAGGCTGTCGTACAGCGCGGTCGCGCCTGGGCGGTCGCCGGCCAGTTCCCGGTGGGCCGCGGCCTGCAGCAGCAGGCTCTCCGTGTCCTCGGGATACAGGCCGGCACTCCGCTCCAGGCGTGCTGCTTCGGCGTTGTGGTCGACGTTTTCGGCAGGCGTGTCGGGGCGCATGGGGGACACCGTACTGCCGCGGACCGACAAAGGAGAGAGATTCGCAGGCCAGGGGGCCCCGAGGGGCCTCCCGTTTACTGGGCCCTTACTGCACCACCCCATCCACCTGCAGCGTCTGCACCGCCCCCGCCGCGAACGGCACGCTCACCGTCTTGCCGCTCAGGAACGTGTCCGAGTGGGATGTGTACAGGTCGCCGCCGCCCGTCACCGTGTTCCAGCGCGGGACGACACCGTTCGTACCGCCCGTCACCGTCGTGAAGCGGGAGAGGTCGAAGGTCAGGGTCTGGGCCGAGGAGGATTTGTTCGCGGCCACGATCACCAGGCGCTTCGCCGTCTTGTCCAGGGCCGCGACCGCGTAGTCCACGCCCGTGTCGATGATCGTCATCCCGGGGCGGATGTGGCGGCTGAACTGTGCCATCACGTAGTACTTCGTCTGCACCGCGCCCGGCTGGAGCGTGTTCTCGTCGTACGCGATCATCGCCCACGCCGCGGTCGGGTCCATCACCTGCCAGTAGACCCAGGCCGTGGGGTGCAGCCAGCGGAAGTCCATGAGCAGGTTGCTCGCCAGGGTCAGGCCGGTGCCGTCGCCGTCGCCCGTCTCCGAGTTCCACAGGGCCTTGCCCGAGGTCTTCACCACGTCCGTGTAGAGGAGGTCGCGTCGGCCGCCCGAGCCCTGGTAGCCGTGGACGTTGACCCGGTTGACGTAGGACTTCGTCGTCGAGCTGAAGGAGCCCCACGTCGTGCGCGCCAGGTCGTACGTGTTCTCGTCCGATGCCGAGATCTTCGTGCCGGTCAGGCCGCGCTTGTCCAACTCGCTGCGGAGGTAGGGGAGTACGGCCGACTGGACGGTCGCGTCCATGTGGCAGCCCTCCTGGGTGCCCGTCGACTTCCACCAGCCTGACGACGGCTCGTTGAAGGCTTCCACCGTCGCGAAGTTCACGCCCCAGTTGTTCTTGGCGTAGAGGGCCACCGAGGCGAGGTGCGAGGCGTGCTGGCGGTAGTTCCAGGACTGGAGGTTGTTGCCGCCGTCGGCGGCGCCCGACGGGTTGTGGTTCAGACACATCCACCACATCGGGGAGTTGGCGAACAGCTCGCTGGTCGCGCCCCGTTGGGTCGCCTTGACCAGCATCGCGCGCTGGGTCGCGTCGGCCGTCCACTTCCAGGCCGAGGAGGTCGGGTCCTCGTTGTTCCAGTCCTGCCAGTAGCCCTCGATCTGCTTGAAGGCGGGGATGTTGGGGGAGGCGACCATGCTCTCGCCGTTGACGCTGTTCGAGCTGCACGCGCCGAGGTTGTAGCGGGCGATGTTCAGGCCGAGTCCGGGGAGCGTCCTGCCGCTGTACGCCACCGACTTGGTGGTGAAGAAGATGTCGGCGAAGTCGTCCCGGCCGCCGAACACATTGGCCCACCAGGCCAGGGACGTGCCCCAGCCCTCCCAGCTCCCGAAGGTCGAGGCCGGGTTGACGGCGATGGTCGCGTCGGCGCGCGCGGTGCCGGTCGCCAGGGCGCTGCCCAGGAAAGTGCCGCCCGCGGCGGCCAGCAGGGTTCTGCGTCGGATCATGGCTTCTCCGCCTCTTCGTACCGCTCGGGCGCAGGGTCGTCCTCCCTGCGCCGGCCGGTCTCGCTGATGCCATCACGAAGAATCGGGTGTGACGCGTGGGTTGTCGAGGGTTACGACGCCCCTTTCTAAAACCTCTGTACGAAGTGACAGGAAGGGGGTAGCGCTGCGTATGGGCCTGGTGACTTTGAGGGGCACCCCCTATCGTGCGGGCGGCCCCGGTGGAGGACCCGGTCAAGGAGGCGTACGCATGCGGGCTCGCGTCGTCGTACACACCACCCGGCGGCGCCGTGCCCGACGCCGTCGCGCCCTCTGGACCGGCGGCGAACTCCTCGTCACCGTCGGCGTCGTGCTCATGCTGCTCGTCGTGCAGCAACTGTGGTGGACCAACCGGGAGGCCCGGCAGGGGGCCGAGCGGAGGGTTCAGGCGTTGGAGCGGGAGTGGGGTGAACCCGGGGACTCCCGGGACTCCGGGGATTCCGGGGCTTCCGGGGACTCGTCCGTCGGCGGCTCCTCCGGTGCGCCCAGTGGGCCGAGCACGCTCAGTACGCCCGACGCCGGCGGCACCACCACCCAGGCCACCCGGCGGGATCAGCAGCAGACCGTCGCCACCGCCCGCCCCGCCCCCTCCCAGGCCTACGCCATCCTCACCATCCCCCGCCTCTCCCTCCGCGTCCCCATCGCCGAAGGCATCAGCAAGGCCGACGTGCTCAACAAGGGGTACGTCGGCCACTATCCGGGCACCGCCCAGCCCGGCCAGTCGGGCAACTTCGCGCTCGCCGGGCATCGCAACACCCACGGCGAACCCTTCCGGCATCTCGACCGGCTCCGCCGTGGGGACACCGTCACCGTCGAGACCAGGACGGCCACGTACACGTACGTCGTCGACCAGGTGCTCCCGCAGACCTCGGCGCTGGACGGGGGCGTCATCGCGCCCGTACCGCGCAGCACCGTCAAACCGTCGTACGGGTACGACCGTCCCGGGTACTACCTCACCCTCACCACCTGCACCCCCGAGTTCACCTCCCGGTACCGGCTGGTGGTGTGGGGGACGCTCGGCTCCGAGCGTCCCCGGTGATTCCTACGCGCGACTACGCCCGACTACGCCCGACTACGCCCGCTCCCGCAGCGCCAGCACCCCGAGCGCCCCTGCCAGTGCCAGTCCCGCCGAGACGAGCGCCGCGATGTCAGCCCCGTGGGCGAGTGATCCGCCGCCGGTCGTGACCAGCGCGATCGTGAGGGCCACTCCGGCGCACGAGCCGATGTAGCGGAATGTCTGCTGGGCGCCCGAGCCCATTGCCGCCCGTTCGGCGGGGACCGACTCCACGGCGACCAGCGGGAGTGCGGCGTTCAGCAGGCCGCTGCCCACGCCGCCGATCACCAGGCCCGGCAGCAGCCGCACCCAGGAGCCCGAGCCGATCGCGCCCAGCATGGTCAGGACGCCCGCGGCGTGGAGCGCGAAGCCGAGGGCCAGTTGGTGGCGTGGCGAGACCCGGCCCGCGAGGCGCTTCGTCTGGAGAGCGACCGTGAAGGACAGGCCGGACCAGAGCAGGAACAGCCATGCCGTGTTCATCGGCGTGAGGCCCAGCGACCGCTGGAGCAGCGCCGGCAGGAAGCTGAACAGGCCGATCACCGCCAGGCCCGTGAACAGGCCGCCGACGGCCGAGCCGAGGAAGCGCGGGCGGCGCAGCAGGGCGAGGTCGATCATCGGGGTGCGGGAGCGGTGTTCGATCAGGGCGAAGACGCCCATCAGGAGCACGGCCGCCGCGAACAGCAGCGTCACCGGCGTCCGCAGCCAGCCGTCGCGGCCCAGCGTCAGGGCGGCCACCAGGGATACGAGGGCGAGGCTGAAGACGGATGCTCCCGCGAGGTCCGGGCGGCCGCCCCGCGGTGCGCGGGACTCCGTCAGCGTGCGCGCGGACAGGGCTGCCACGACGAGCGTCACGGCGCCCAGTGCCCCGTACGCCACCCGCCAACTGGGCATCGCCCCGGCGACCAGCGGGCCCACCGCGATGCCTCCGCTGACGAACGCGCCCCACACCCCGGTCGCGTGCAGTCGGCCCCGCGGGGTCGGGAAGGCGTGCACCAGCAGACCGAGGCTGCTGGCGAGGATCGCCGCGCTGGCCGCGCCCTGAGCGATACGGGCCAGGGTGAAGAGCCAGGTCGAGGTCGCGAAGGCGCCGAGTGCGGTGGTGAGGCCGAGGGCGAGGGTGCCGGCCAGGAAGATCCGGCGGCGCCCGTAGTCGTCGGCGAGGCTGCCGGCCACCAGGAGCAGTGCGGCCAGGCCCAGCGGGGTGCCGTTGAGCAGCCAGGCCTGTGCGGAGACGGGGGTGTGCAGGGCGGCGACGGTGTCGGGGAGCGTGACCATCGGCGCGGTGTACGTCATCAGCGCCACGGCGGTGGCCGCGCTGGTCAGGGCAAGGGTGGGGGCCGCCCGGGGGGTCTCGGGGGCGGCGGGTGCGGTGACGGTGACAGTGACGGTTTCTGCGGTGCGTGCCGGCTGTGGCATGGCCTGCCCTCCCGGGGCGGATGGCGGGGTGACTACGACTACGGGGATCTGATCGCGTGATGGTCGGGATCCAGGGGATGGGTTCGTTCATTGAACCCTCTTAGGCGTACGAACCTAACAGGGTCAGTTCGGTCACTGAACCAAGTTTTTGGAAAGTCGGTTCGGTGACCGAACCTGCGTGTCGGAAAGTGGCTACAGTGGGGGCCATGGCTCTCGGTAAGGACTACGCGACGCAGGAGTGCTCCATCGCCCGAGCGCTGGAGGTCGTCGGCGAGCGCTGGACGCTGCTCGTCGTGCGCGACGCGCTCTATGGCGTACGGCGGTACAACGACTTCCTCGTCCACCTCGGCATCCCGCGCGCCGTCCTCGCGGCCCGCCTCCAGACCCTCATCGCCGAGGGGATCCTGGAGAAGCGCCGCTACCAGGAGTCGCCGCCGCGGGACGAGTACGTCCTCACCGATCGCGGCATCGCCCTGTGGCCCACGCTGCGCTCGCTCGGCCTGTGGGGGCGCGAGCACTTCTCCGGGACGCAGCTGCGCGCCTTCCGGCATGCGACGTGCGGGACGGAGGAGGAACTCGGGCCGTACGGCGAATGTCCCGCCTGTGGAACCGTCGTGCCCGTTCCGGACGTCGAAATGGTGCCGGGGCCGGGACTCGATCCGGACCCGGCGGATCCGGTCAGCCGGGCGCTGCTGAGGCCGAAGAGGCTCTTGCAGCCGATCGTGACCGATCCTGCCTATCCTGTATAACGGGTGGCGGACGGTAGTAACCGACAAGGTCTGTAAGGCCGTTGCTGGAGGGGGGCAGTCGATGACCCGGACGTTGGCGACTCTGCGTCCCGCCGCCCTGCTGCTGCTCCTGCTCCTCCAGGTCGCCGCCCTCGACGTCGGCGGCCTCACCGCGGCCGTCGCCCTCGCCGCGACCGCCGCGGTCGGTTCCGCCCTCGCCGTCTGCGCGCTGATCGCGGCGCGCAGCGTGCCCGTCGTGCCGCCGAACCGGGTGCGCACGGCGATCCGCGACCGCGAGCACCGTACGGCGTTCCTGCCGCAACGTGACCCCGACGCCCCGGGCCGCTCGCGGCCACGGGCACCTGGGTTCGCCCTTCCGGCGACCGCCGCGTAGGGCACGTCTCCGGCGTACGTCCATGGGCCTCGTACGGCCGTCCATGGACCTCGTACGTCCGTGGGCCTCCTAGGTCCGTGACCCCGCGCGGGTCGTCATGCCGACATCTTTCTCCACCCCGGCACGACGAGACCCCGGAGGGCTCACCCATGTCCGCTTTCATGTCCGCGTTCGCCGGCCTGGTCGAACGGCTGGCCGACCTGCTCCAGCCGCTC
The DNA here is from genome assembly GCF_040298185.1 of Streptomyces sp. NPDC001634. NCBI lineage: Bacteria > Bacillati > Actinomycetota > Actinomycetes > Kitasatosporales > Streptomycetaceae > Streptomyces > Streptomyces sp. NPDC001634. The sequence continues at coordinate 17,316 of NZ_JBEOZU010000066.1, forward strand.
TTCCACGCCTCCGCGGCGGCCGCCGCGATCGTCCTGTTCACCGCGCTCGTACGACTCCTCGTCCACCCCCTGTCCCGAGCCGCGGCGCGCGGACAGCAGGCGCGCGCCAAGCTTCAGCCGAGGATTGCCGAACTGCGCAAGAAGCATGCGAAGAACCCCGAGAAGCTGCGCAAGGCGGTCCTCGAACTGCACACGGAGGAACAGGTCTCCCCGCTGTCCGGCCTGCTGCCCGGCTTCCTCCAACTGCCCGCCTTCTTCCTGCTCTACCACCTGTTCTCGAGCACGACGCTCGGCGGCGAGAGCAACAGCCTGCTCACCCATACGCTGTGGGGTGCGCCGCTCGGCGACCGATGGGCCGACGCGCTCGGCCACGGCGGGCTGTTCGGCGCGGCCGGGCTCGTCTACCTTGGGCTGTTCGCGCTCGTCGCGGCCGTCGCCACCTACAACTACCGGCGTGCCAAGCGGATGACGGACGCGAGCCCGGTTCCGGCCGGTGGCGGCGAGGACGTGCCGGGGCTCGGCGCGGTCACCAAGGCGCTGCCGTTCCTGTCCTTCTTCACTCTCGTCACCGTGGCGGTGGTGCCGCTGGCCGCCGCGCTCTACATGGTGACGAGTACGACGTGGAGCGCGGTGGAGCGGACGGTGCTGTACCGCTGAGCGCGGGGCGACGGTGTGCCGATGGTCCGCTCCGGCTGTCCAGTCCGTGAACGGGTATTGCGGAGGGGACCACCGACCTTGGAGGATCGACCAGTCCTCCGATGTGTGTACCCAGGCCGCACCCAGACCGCACCCATCGGCCGGGCTCCGCGATCGAGGGAGATTGTGATCATGAAGCTGCTGCGAGTCGGTACGGCGGGGGCGGAGCGGCCCGCGCTGCTCGATGCCGAGGGAGTCCTGCGGGACCTGTCCGGTCTCGTACCGGACATCGACGGACCGCTCCTCGCCGACGACGCGGCGCTCGGCCGGATCCGCGCCGCCGCCGAGTCGGGCGGGCTGCCGGAGCTGGACGCCACCGGGCTGCGCATCGGCCCTCCGCTCGCCCGGATCGGCAAGATCGTCTGCATCGGCCTGAACTACCACGACCACGCCCGCGAGACCGGCGCCGAGCCGCCCGCGGAGCCGGTGATCTTCTTCAAGGCGGCCGACACGGTGGTCGGGCCCCATGACACCGTGCTCGTGCCGCGGGGGTCCACCAGGACCGACTGGGAGGTCGAACTGGCGGTCGTCATCGGCCGCACGGCCCGCTATCTGGAGTCGCACGAGGAGGCGCTCGAGCACGTCGCCGGGTACGCGGTGGCGCACGACGTCTCCGAGCGCGAGTTCCAGATGGACCGTGGCGGGACGTGGGACAAGGGGAAGAACTGCGAGACGTTCAATCCGCTGGGACCGTGGCTGGTGACTGCGGACGAGGTGGCCGATCCGCAGGACCTGAGCCTGAAGCTCTGGGTCAACGGGGAACTGAAGCAGGACGGGACCACCGCCGAGCAGATCTTCCCCGTTGCCGAAGTCGTGCGGTATGTCAGCCAGTTCATGACGCTTTACCCCGGTGACGTCATCAACACGGGGACGCCGGCGGGGGTTGCCTTCGGACAGCCGGAGCCCAAGCCTTATTTGCGGGCCGGGGATGTGGTGGAGCTGGAGATCGAGGGGCTCGGACGGCAGCGGCAGGAGCTCAAAGACGCCTGACCGGCTTCCCCCGGCTGCTCAGGGTATGGGTTGTCCCGGAAACGGCCCGGCCGGGGCGGCTCTTGGAGCCGGCCCCGGCCGGGAGTCGCCGGCCCCGGCCGGGAGTCACTGAGTCGAAGACCGGCTCAGCCGTTGTGGCACGCCTCGTCTTCCGGGATGCACGTGTGGACGTCGTCCGCGGAGGTGTGGAGCAGGTCTTCCCTGATCCAGCCGGTCTTGCCCTTGGCGTTGCCGGAGGTCATCCTGACCTTGTACCAGCCGTGGCCGCTCTTGTAGGTGTAGTCCTTCTCCGAGCACTTGTTGCCCTTGTAGGCGGTGCCGAGTGCGGTCGAGCTGGTCGATGCCTTGGACCGGAGCGTGGCTGCCTTCGCCGTGACGTAGCACCCCTTCGCCGCGGCCTCGGCCGTACCGGCGACAGCCTCGCGGGCCTAAAGAGATTTGCTGAACTTCTCCAACGCCTCAACCACCAACCGGTGGTCCTCCAGCTGCGGCAGGCCCGAGACCACCACCGTGCCGATCACGCCCGCGCCCTCGACCGTGACCGGGAACGCGCCGCCGTGCGCCGCGTACACATCGGGGTCGAGGCGGGAGGACTCCTCGAAGGTCGTGCCCTTGGCGCGGAAGCGGGAGCCGACCAGCAGGGACGAGCAGCCGTAGCGCTCGACGACGCGGCGCTTGCGGTCGATCCAGGCGTCGTTGTCCGGGGTCGAGCCGGGCAGCGCCGCGTGGAAGAGCTGCTGGCCGCCGCGGCGGATGTCGATCGCGACCGGGGCCTTGCGCGCCCGCGCCAGCTCGACCAGCAGCGAGCCCAGGGCCCACGCGTCGTCGTAGGTGAAGTGAGGGAGCGTCAGTCGGCGCTCCTGCGCCTCGAGTTCGGCGATCTCCGGTGCGTTCGTCGTCACAGTCGCACCGCCACACCCTCGCGGGCCGAGCGCCGGGCCGCTTCGAGGACGTCCAGGGCCGCGGCCGCCTCGTGCGCGGTGACCGGGTTGGGGCCGCCCTCGCGCAGGGCCTTCGCGATCGCCGCGTAGTAGGCCGGGTAGTCGCCGGGGACGGTCGGTACGGGGTCTCCACCGCCGGTCAGCGGGGACTCGCCGGCGCCGATACGGCCCCACAGGGACTCGGGCTCCCGGCCCCAACCCGGGCCGGGGCGCAGGCCCTCGCGCAGTGCCGCCTCCTGCGGGTCAAGGCCGTACTTCACAAAGCCCGCCTGCGAGCCCAGGACGCGGAAGCGCGGGCCGAGTTGGGCGGCCGTCGCCGAGACGTACAGGTGGGAGCGGACGCCGCTGGTGTGTGTGAGCGCGATGAACGTGTCGTCGTCCGTCTCCGCGCCCGGGCGGCGGATGTCCGCCTCGGCGTACACCGAGGCGGCGGGGCCGAAGAGGACGAGCGCCTGGTCGACGACGTGGCTGCCGAGGTCGAACAAGAGACCTCCGATCTCTGCGGGATCGCCGGATTCGCGCCAGCCGCCCTTGGGCTGTGGGCGCCAACGTTCGAAGCGGGACTCGAAGCGCCGGATGTCGCCGAGTCCGCCTTCGGCGAGGAGCCCCCGGAGGGTCAGGAAGTCGTTGTCCCAGCGGCGGTTCTGGAAGACGGAGAGCAGCAGACCACGCTCCTCTGCCAGTGCCGCCAGTTCCCGTGCCTCGGCGGCCGTCCCCGCGATCGGCTTGTCGACCACGACCGGCAGGCCCGCCTCGATGGCGGCCGTCGCGATCGGGACGTGCGTCTTGTTCGGGGAGGCGATGACGATCAGGTCCAGCTCGCCGGTGCGGGACCACAGTTCGTCGGGGGTCGCGGCGAGGCGCGCGTCCGGGAACTCGGCGCGGGCCTGCTCCTGCCGCTCCGGGTTCGAGGTGACGACCGTGTCGAGGACCAGGCCCTCGGCGGCGGCGATCAGCGGGGCGTGGAAGACGGAGCCCGCGAGGCCGTAGCCGACCAGGCCCACGCGGAGGGGGGTGTCAGTACCAGGGGCTGTGCCAGTCATGGCCCTACTTTCGCAACGCTGTTGCCAAAGTGCAAGCGCGGGGGAGAATGGGGGTGTGAACAGGACGTATGCGGGATCGGAATCGGGACTGGGACTGGGGCCGCGATCGGGATCGGGATCGGGAGCAGGATCGGGATCGGGTTCCGGTGGAGGTCGGCGTGGGGTCGGGGGGACCGTGGCGAGTGGAGTGAACCTGCTGGCGCTGCGCAGCCACAACGCGGCGCTCGTGCTGGATCTGCTGCGTACGGCGGGGGAGTCCGGGATCAGCCGCCTGGAACTGGCGGAGCGGACCGGGCTGACCCCGCAGGCCGTCAGCAAGATCACGGCCCGGCTGCGCGCGGACGGCCTCGCGGAGGAAGCGGGCCACCGCGCCTCCACCGGCGGCAAACCGCGGACGGTGCTGCGGCTGGTGCCCGGCGCCGGGTATGCGGTCGGGCTGCATCTGGACCGGGACGAGCTGCGGGCCGTGCTGTGCGACCTCACGGGCACGGTGGTCATGGAACGGCGAGCCCCGCTGGACCTGGGCGCAGGCTCGGAGGCCGTGGTGGAGGGGGCGGCCCGGGAGGTGGAGCGACTGCTGCGCGCCGGGGTGGAGGCCGGGACGGCGGCCACCGGTGCTCCCGCGGTGTCCGGTGACCCTGAGGTGTCCGGTGACCGTGCCGCGACCGGCGACCTTGCGGCCTCCGCCTCCGCGGCAGATTCCGTACTCGCATCCGTGCCCGTACCCGTGCCCGTGCCCGTGCCCGTGCCCGTGCCCGTGCCCGTGCCCGTGCCCGTGCTCGGCGTCGGAGTCGCCCTCCCCGGTCCCCTCGATCATCTGCACGGTGTGCTGCACCGCGTCACCGGGTTCCCCGAGTGGGACGGGTTTCCGTTGCGGGACGCGCTGGCCCGGCGGCTCGGGGTGCCCGTGGTGGTCGACAAGGACACGAACGCCGCCGCGCTCGGGCTCGCCCTGGGCGGGGCGGTCGAGGACGGCTACGGGTCCTTCGCCTATCTGCACCTCGGGACCGGGCTCGGCGCCGGGCTGGTGATCGGAGGGAACGTGCACCGGGGGGCGCGGACCGGGGCCGGGGAGTTCGGGCACCAGGTGATCCAGCTCGACGGGCCGCCGTGCGGGTGCGGCAACCGGGGGTGTGTCGAGGCGCTGTGCCTGGCCGCCGTGGCGCGCGACGACGTGGCCGAGGCGGCGCGCGTCCTCGGCACGGGCGCCGCGAACCTGGCCGGGCTCCTCGACATCGACCTGGTGCTGCTGGGCGGCCGTACCGTCGCTGCGCACCCGGAGTCCTTCCTACGAGGAGTGGGCGCCGTCCTCGACGCACGGGCCCGGCGCGAGGGCTCGACCGCGGGCATTCCGGTGCGGATCGCCTCCGGTGGGGCGCGCGGGGTCGCGGAGGGCGCGGCGCAGCTACTGCTCGCGCCGTTGTTCGGGCGGGCCGAAGGATGACTCTGCCCGTACGGCCACTGCGCTGATCGAGGGAATTGGACCGCCGACTGCGGCTCCCAAGGCGTGGCGAGGCCGGGGAGCCACCCCCCATGGCCGGTCATATTTTCATGCGACTGTCTCGACCCTCTCGACCCTCTCGACCCTCTCGACCTTCTGGATCTTCTGGATCTTCTGGACCTTCTCGACCTTCTCGACCGTCCCGCCTGTCTCGACTGTCCGTGCCCCTGCTGGCGCTCCTGTCCCGAGTGGCCCTGGCCCTGCCCTTCGCCCTCGCCGCCAACGTCTTCCTCCCGCAGATCCCTGCCGCCGCGCTCCCCGCCGACCGGCAGCCCGCCTGCGCCTCCCAGGGCCACGACTTCCCCCTCACCACCCGCATCCATGGCGGCCCCGACCGGTACGAGGCCGGCGGCGCCCACTACACCTGGTTCATCGACCTCAAGAACACGACCGCCCACCCCTGCGGCAACATCCACCCGGTGGTCGTCCTGGTCGATGCCAAACGAGTGCTGACGGACACTCAGCCCAAGCTGCAGTTCCTCGACGGCGGCCGACTGCACCCGGTCACCTTTGCGCGCACCGACGAGAAGGAACTGGTCGGCGCCTTCGACGACGGCTTCCCCGGCTTCACGGTGCCTCCGGGGCAGACGGTCACCGTGAAGGTGCGGCTCGGGCTCACCGCCGACGCCCGGCCGAACGACGTCGTGGCGAACGCCGCGATCGTGCAGCGGCACGGGGGCGACGGGGACTGGGTCGGACAGTCGAACGACTACCGATTCCGCATCGAGGAGCCGGCGGGCGAGGAACTGGCCAACACCGGGGAACAGACGTCGTGGGGCCTCGACGCGGCGATCGGCGTACTGCTCCTGGCTGTGGGCGGCCTCCTCGTCGCGGGATCGCCCCTCGTGCTGCGCCGCAGACGCCGCTGAGGGGTGCGCGCCAAACCCCGATCCCGGCGGGATCAAGGCCGACTGCTCCTGATTACGCTGGGGCCTGGGCGTACCGTCGTCGCGGCGTCCCCGGTTCCCCCTTGCGTACGGCAGGAGATCGCACATGGCAGAGCGCAAGCCCATCGAGTCATGGCTCACCGACATGGACGGTGTGCTCATTCACGAGGGCGTCCCGATCCCCGGTGCCGACGCGTTCCTCAAGAAGCTGCGCGAGTCCGGCAAGCCCTTCCTGGTGCTGACCAACAACTCGATCTACACCCCGCGCGATCTGCACGCCCGGCTGCGCCGCATGGGTCTCGACGTGCCGGTGGAGAGCATCTGGACCTCGGCGCTGGCCACCGCCCAGTTCCTGGACGACCAGCGCCCCGGCGGCACGGCGTACGTCATCGGCGAGGCCGGCCTGACCACCGCGCTCCACGACATCGGCTACATCCTGACCGACCACGAGCCGGACTACGTCGTCCTCGGCGAGACCCGCACCTACTCCTTCGAGGCCATGACCAAGGCGGTCCGGCTGATCAAGGGCGGGGCTCGCTTCATCTGCACCAACCCCGACGAGACGGGCCCGTCCCTCGAGGGCCCGCTGCCCGCCACCGGTGCCGTCGCCGCCCTGATCACCAAGGCGACCGGCAAGAAGCCGTACTTCGCGGGCAAGCCGAACCCGCTGATGATGCGGACCGGGCTGAACACCATCGGGGCGCACTCCGAGACCAGCGCGATGATCGGCGACCGGATGGACACCGACGTCCTCGCCGGCATGGAGGCCGGGATGCAGACCTTCCTGGTGCTCACCGGTCTCACCGTGCCCGACGACATCGAGAGGTACCCGTACCGCCCCTCCCACGTCGTGAACTCGATCGCGGACGTCATCGACCTCGTCTGACCCCCGGGCCCGGCGGCGGGGTACGAACACGGTCGGATCCGGGGCCGTACGGCGCAGGATCCGACCCTCGTACGGAGTAGTCGAGGGTCCCGTCCGGATGCGCCGGAGTGCCCGGAGGGAGAGTCTCCTGGTATCGGGAGGTTCACGATGGGTTCACTACGGCTCACTCTCTGTGCGGGGGCCGTCGTCGCCGCCCTCGCGCCCACGGCGTACGCGGCGGACGCTCAGGGCGTCTTCCTGACCCCGGCGTCCCCCGCGCCGGGCAGCGACGTCCGGCTGTCCGTGCGGGGCTGCCCCGGCACGACCGGCACCGCGGTCTCGGACGCCTTCGTCGCGGACGCGCGGCTCGTCGGCAAGGACGGCATGCTCACCGGCGACACCCGGGTCCGCACCGCGCTGCAGCCGGGCAGGTACTCCGTCACGGTCGGCTGCGACGGACGCGAGGTCAAGGATGTGCTCACCGTCGCCGGGCCGACGGCGTCCGCGTCCTCCGCGTCCTCCGCGCCCTCCGCAAAGTCCGCCCCGACCGGCACGACCGGCCCGGCGTCCCCCGGTGTCACACACTCGCCGTCCGTCCCCTCCTCGCCGGTCGCGCCGGTGCCCGCGGGCGGCGGCGGTACCGCGCACGTCTCGTCCGCCGATGTCCGCAACGCCGGGCCCGGCACCCGGCAGGCGGTCATCGGGCTCGTTCTCGCGGGCGTCGCCGCCGTCGCGGTGCTCGCCCTCGCCCGGGGCGCCCGCCGGGGCGGCCAGTCGGAGTGAACTGTGTACGAACATGAACGTTCCTCCGCCACCGGGCGGATGCTGATGGGTGTCGCCTGGGTGGTGCTGCTCCTCGGGCTGTGGCTGTGGGGCCGCGCGGTGACCGACGTACGGCAGGGCATCTCCGCGCCGACGACCGGGGACATGGCCGCCGTCGGCCGGCCCCCGGACACCGAACTGCCGCCCGCGGCCCAGCCGTTGAGGCAGGCCGTGCCGCTGCGCATCGACATCCCCGACCTGGGGGTGCAGGCGCCCGTCGTGCCGCGCGGACTGGACCGGCAGGGCGCGATCGACCCGCCGCCCTTCGACCAGCCGGGCGTGGTCGGCTGGTACGCGGCCGGGGTGAAGCCCGGTGCGGTGGGGGCGGCCCTGTTCGTCGGGCATGTCGACACCGAGACCAAGCCCGCCGTCTTCTACCGGCTCGCCGGCTTGCGGCCGGGCGCCGCGGTGCGGGTGGTCCGCGGTGACGGCCGGGTCGCCGAGTTCGCCGTCGAGGACGTCAAGATCCTCGACCGCGACCACTTCGACGCCCAGGAGGCGTACGGGCCACGGCAGCCGGGCCGGGCCGAGCTGCGGCTGGTCACCTGCGGCGGCACGTTCGACCGGGCGAGCCGCACCTACTCGGCGAACGTGGTCGTGTCCGCGTACCTGACGGGCAGCGGACACTGACCACCGGGTGGCCGGGGTGTTCGCCACGGGACGCATTTGGGCTGTAACAGCTCTCCGACAAGGTTCGGGTGATCTCGTGGGGACCACGACAGGTATGTCACGATCGGTGCGTAAGGCGCTACACCCAAGGCGGTACACCCAAAGGGGAGTTGGATGTACAGGACGAGGGGTGCGGGGGCAACACGCGCCACCATGGCTGCGGTGGGGGCCGCCCTGCTGCTGGCCGGGTGTTCCTCCTCCGGGGGCGGGGACGAGAAGGACGGCTCGGGCGGGCGGATCACCCAGCAGCCCAAGGCCTCGGACCCGTTCTGGGTCAACCCGGACGGGAACGCGGCGCGGCAGGTCACCGCGTACGAGAAGGCCGGGAGGGCGGACCGGGCGGACCGGATCAGAAAGATCGCCGAGCAGCCGACGGGGGAGTGGATCGGGCCGGAGAACCCCGAGCCGGAGGCGCAGGGGTTCACCGAGGCCGCGGACAAGGCGGACCGGACGGCGATCCTGGTCCTCTACAACATCCCGCACCGCGACTGCGGGCAGTTCTCGCAGGGCGGCGCGGCGGACGGCAACGCGTACCGTGCATGGATCGACGGCGTGGCCCGGGGAATCGGGGACCGGCACGCGACGGTGATCCTGGAGCCGGACGCCGTACTGCACATGGTGGACGGATGCACTCCGAACCAGTTCCACGAGGAGCGGTACGACCTGCTCAGGGGTGCGATCGCCAAGCTCAAGGCGTTGAAGAACACGAAGGTGTACCTGGACGCGGGCAACCCGGGCTGGCAGCACCCCGACCAGATCTACCAGCCGCTCCAGCAGGCCGGCATCGACGGGGCGGACGGCTTCGCGGTGAACGTCTCCAACTTCTACTCGACCCAGGACTCGATCGCGTACGGCAAACAGCTGTCGGCGAAGATCGGCGGCAAGCACTTCGTGATCGACACCAGCCGCAACGGCAACGGGCCCTACACGAGCGGCGACCCGCAGCAGCGCTGGTGCAATCCGCCGGGCCGGGCACTGGGCGAGGCCCCGACGACGAACACGGCGGACCCGCTGGTGGACGCGTATCTGTGGGTGAAGCGCCCGGGGGAGTCGGACGGCACATGCAAGGGCGGGCCGAAGGCGGGGGACTGGTGGCCGGACTATGCCCTCAAGCTCGCCGAGGCCGGCACATAGCCTTCCGTACATGGCCCGGGGTCGCCCTCCGCCGTGGAGGGCGACCCCAGGTGCCTTGAAGCTACGGAACCTTGATCCACTGGGCTTGGCTCGGCGTCCCCTGGTCGTCGTCGACGAACAGCATGTACCAGCCCGACTGCACAAGATTCCGGTTCTTCGGGACCGTCACCGTGATCCTGTCCCCCGATGTCCTGAAGTCCAGCGCGATCGACCGCTGGTCCACGTCCGTCACGTGCGTGGACGCGCTCGGCCGGATCAGCCGTACCTTCTTGATCGCCGACGCGTGCTGCGATGTGAACGTGCCCGACGCACCTCGCCCGATGGTCCCCGGTCCGCCCGACAAGGCGGGCCGCGAGTCCCGGTACAGATACGGCGGTGTGTAGATCTCGATGCGCTGTTCGAAGACACCGGGCTTGGTGTTGGCCTTGTCCGCGAAGAGCGGGTTGGAGCCGAAGAACATCACGCGGCCGTCGGGCAGCAGAAGCGACCCGGAGTGGTAGTCACGCCCCACCAGCGGGTCGGCGACCTGCTGGAAGGTGTTGGTGTCCGGGTGGTAGATGCGCGCCTGCCTGATGTCGGACTCACCGCGACCGCGGTAGTCCTCCGAGCCGCCCGAGACCAGCACCGTGTCGTCGGGGAGGATCGAGGACTGCGGGTAGCGCGTGCCCTTCTCCAGCGTCGGCCCGTCCGTGAAGCGCGGGTGGTCCGCCTTCAGGTCGACCAGCCGCGTCCTGTTGGTGGCCAGCTTGGACTCACCGACACCGCCGCCGCCGATGACGAGGTACTTCTCGTCCTGGGCCGGGGGCAGCAGCACGGTTCCGGACGTCTCCATCATGTTCGGGTCGCTGAGCCCGGGCACCTTGGTGAACGTGTCGGTGTCCACGTCCCAGACGCCGGGGTCACGGCCCACGTTGTCCGGTCCGTACCCCGCGTTCGAACCCGAGTAGAAGATCTTGCCGTTCTGCATCAGAAACAGCGCCGGATAGGTCGGGAACTGGCGGATCTTCTTTGTATACGTCCAGGTCCTGGACTGCGGGTCGAAGATCTCGTTCTTGCCCGGGACCAGCTGCCCGATGTCGTCGAGCCCGGAGACACTGAGGATCCTGCCGTCGCTCAGGGTGGTGAGCGTCGGGTACCAGCGGGCCTCGTTCATCGGGTCGACCTTGATGTACTTCTCGGCGACCGGATCGAACTCGTAGGAGTCCCGGATTCCCTGGAAGTCCCGCTTGTCGAGGCCGAGTTTGTTGGCGATGCCGTACGTGTTGCGTGCGTCGGCACCCGTGAGGCCCTGCACCCGGTAGTTGTCCTCGGTGCCGGTCTCGTACTTCTGGCCGCTCTGCTGTGCCTCCACGTAGATCCGGCCGATACCGGGGTCGTTGCGCAGCCACTTGCCGGTCTTGTCGAAGACCTTCTTCGCGCGCGGGACCAGGACGGGGTCCTTGGACACGAAGCTCTTCTCGTTCGCCCTGCCGGTGAACTTCGTGCCGGCGGGCAGTGTGATCGGCTTGTCCGGGTTCTCGTTGTGGACGATCATCAGGCCGCCGGCCTTGGTGACGTCCCCCTTCAGCTTCTCGTACCGCTTGGTGCCGCCCGCGATCAGGATGTTGCCGTTGGCGAGCTGGGTGTGGCCCGTGCAGAACAGGTCGTTCGGCGTGGGCACCTTCTTGATGGTGCCCTTGACCGGATCCCAGATCCGGCTGTCGAACTGCTTCTTGTCGAAGTTGTCCTGATTGTTGCCCGAGCCCGCGATGAGCAGCACTTTCCCGGTGTGCAGCAGCACCGCGTGGATGGTGTCCTGTCGGTACTCCTTGGGGAACTCGACGATCTGCCAGTGCCCGTTCTTCGCTTTGTACTCGGGCTTGTTGATCGTGTAGTCGTGGTACCTCTCCGTCCCGAAGCGGTAGAGCCACGGGCCGTTCATTCCGGCCAGCGCGATGACCACCGCCGTGCCGATCGCGAACCGACGAGCGCGACGGAGGCCGGCCTGGTCTTTCATTTCTTGTGTCCCCCAAGGGCGATCTGCATCGTCTGGTCATTGCTCTCGTCGCCGTTCCAGGTGGGCGGCTGCCCCGGCGTGTGCGCACCGGCGGCCTGGTGCGGTACCACCGGCGCGTCCTGTGGCTCGTCCGCAGCGGCAGGCTGCTTCTTTTCCCTGCGCAGGGTCCAGCGCCACACGAAGAGGGGCGAGGCCGTGATCAGCAGGGCGAGAGAGGCCCAGGTGATCATCGCGGGATGGTGGTGGCCGAGGAGGAAGCCGGCGACGATCGAGCCGCCGAAGACCAGGATGAAGAACAGATGGATCCGGAAGGTCCCGAAGAACGTGTCGGGACTCGTCGAATCGCCCTTGGGAGTCACCACGAACGTGCTCTTGCGGCGCAGCAAGGCGTCCATGAGCGAGCGGGCGTAGACCGGCGCGGACAGCGCCGACATCACCATGCCGGCCACACCGCCGGAGCCCTCCGGCTCGTGCGGCGAGACGTTGTGCCGGCGGTTCCAGATGTACAGGCCGATCTGCAGCGCCGACGCGTTGCCGTACAGCATCAGCCAGACCGTCGGGTCGATGTTCACACCCGAGGCGCCCAGACCCAGGAACAGCGCGCAACTCAGCGCCGCCAGGATCCAGTTGAGGGCAGACATCGGGTAGAAGATGATCATCATCGTGTAGTTGAAGAGCCTGCCCGGCGGCAGTGAGAAGAAGCCCTTCCAGTACTGCTTGAGGATCGTCTCGTACGTGCCGCGCGACCAGCGCAGTTGCTGGGTGAAGAAGTCCGTCCAGGCGCCGGGTCCCTCGCCGACCGCGAGTACGTCCGGGGTGTAGACCGACTTCCACTTCTTCCCGGTGGCCGGGTTCTTGTGGCGGTGCATCTCGAAGCCGGTCGCCATGTCCTCGGTGATCGAGTCGTACAGACCGCCGATCTGCTTGAGCGCCTTGATGCGTACGGCGTTGGAGGTGCCGACGAACATGGGGGCGCCGTAGCGGTTGCCGGCCCGCTGGATCAGCGCGTGGAAGAGGAACTGCTGCGACTCGGCGGCCTTGGTGACGAAGGTGTCGTAGTTGCCGTAGACCTGCGGGCCGATGACGAAGCCGACGTCCGGGTCGCGGAAGAAGCCCAGCATCCGCTCCAGGTAGTTGGGCAATGGCACATGGTCGGTGTCGACCGAGGCGAAGTAGTCGTAGTCGTCGCCGTGCGCCTCCAGCCAGGCGTTGTAGTTGCCGTGCTTGGTCCTGGCGCGGTGCGGGCCCTTGGGCCGGTTCCACTTGGCGACGCCCTTGCGGGTGAAGTGGTGCACGCCCAGGCGTTCGCAGACCGCCTTCACCTCCGGGTCGTCGCCCTCGTCGAGGAGCCAGACGTGCAGGAGACCCCGGTGGCGCAGCCGTACGGCCGCCTCCAGGGTCTTCGTCACCATCGACAGCGGTTCCTTGCCGGGGACGTATGTGGTGATGAAGGCGACTCTCGTGCCGGTCTCGGGCACGACCGGGATCGGGTCGCGGGCGACCAGCGTCGCGTGCGCGTTCGACAGCACGTTCATGCAGCGGAAGAACTCGATCAGACCGATCGAGACGAGCATCACGACGTCGAGCGCCGGCAGGAAGTCGTAGGCGGGATAGTCGCGTTCGGTCCAGTGCTCGGGCTGCAGCAGCCAGCCGAGCAGGATCAGCGAGAGCAACGGCGCCGCGCCCAGCATGAGGGCGGCGCGGATGCGGTGCGGTTCCTGGGAGAGCAGTGAGCGGTAGCGCACCTTGTACGGCTTGGTCGGATCCGGCTGGGTGAGGGGTCCCGCCAGCCGGCTGTAGTGCTCGTAGTCGTATCTGGGCAGCGTCTTCTTGATCCGGCGGATGGTGCCGGTGTGGCCGGTCCGGTGTGACGGCACCCTGAGCTGGGTCGTCTGTGACGGATCGAAGTCCTGCCGGGCGCCGGTCGGCGTCGACGTCATGAGTCATCCCCCCGCACGCATGCATGCGTGTGTTCGTCGGTCCTCTCGCCGCGCTTGGTCCCCCTCGACCATCACGGACGAATCGGTGTCAGGTCGGCTCTGCCACGTCACTCGCACCAAATCGACACAGAACACGACCTTCCGGTTGCATGAATGCCCCCCTCGGCATCCGTTCAGACAGGGCCCCCGTCCCCGCGTGGTGCAAACCGGTCCTAGCCCCCAACTGCCGTGTATCGGCAGTCCCTTGAAGCCCAGGGTTATATGGCGTCCGGCATGATCGCAAGATGCGAAACGCGGTGTTTACCGGTCATACCCGCTCATTGATACGCTTGTTGGAGCCTTCTGGGGCGGTTGGGGCCACTCGTGCGCGGATGTTGAGGAAGCGCTCCCGCCCGGCCTGTTCCGCTCGTACGGAATCCCGGACCGCGCCGCGTCGAGAGTCTCCGGGTGCTGCCGGTGGCCGGCAGAGGATGGCGTGAAAGTACGGAGGGCGGCTGCGGACGGATACAGAAAGGCCCCTCGCCATGGCGAGGGGCCTTTCCGGTCGTGCGCCGCCAGGGACTCGAACCCCGGACCCGCTGATTAAGAGTCAGCTGCTCTAACCAACTGAGCTAGCGGCGCCTGCTGACCTCGAGAACTCTACCCGACGCCGAGGGGTGCTCATGACCGCAGGCCCCGACGACGGCCTCCGCCCGGACGCTCCCGTACCCCCGAGGGGGCCTCCCGTGTACATCATTCGGGCCTTATTTATGTAATTCCGATGGGCAGGTGGGAAACTGACGGGCGTGCAGAAACTAGGGCAAATCATTACAGATGTGGACAGGGAGTATGAGGGGCGCCGCATGAAGACTCCGGTATTCGAGGAATTCGATCCCATGAGCGACTGCGACTGCCCCGGCTGCGTCCAAGGGCGCCGCGTCATCCCCTCCGGCTCCCGCTCCGGCGTGGTCGGCCGCGCGGCGGTCCGCAGGGCCTTGGTGCTGGCCGCCGCCGTGAGCACGGTGCTCGGGGTGGGCCAGACGGTGCCCGCCGTCGCGGCCGTCCATGCACAGCCCCGGCCGGGCGACCCCACAGGTGACGAGATCCCTCAGACCCCGCAGGGCCACACGGCGCCGCTGCACGGCCCCGGCGCGAGGCGGGCCCCGGCGGCCGCGCCGAAGACGACCCGCGCGGAGATCATCAGCCGGGCCAAGAAATGGGTCGCGGCCGAGGTTCCGTACAGCATGGACGACTACTGGTCGGACGGTTACCGACAGGACTGCTCCGGCTTCGTCTCGATGGCCTGGAACCTCGGCACCAACGAATGGACGGGCAGCCTCGACCAGTTCGGCGTCCGTATTTCCAAGGAGGATCTGCAGCCCGGCGACATCCTTCTCTTCCACAACCCCGACAACCCGGAGAAGGGATCGCACGTCGTCATCTTCGGCGGCTGGACGGACTACACGCACACCTCCTACATCGCCTACGAGGAGACCCCGCCGGCCGCCCGGCGGCAGGCCACCCCTTACGCGTACTGGAGCTATTCCGACCGCTATGTGCCGTACCGCTACAAGAGAGTGATCGAGAGCAAGAGCAAGGACAAGGTGGCCGAGAACAAGGGCAAGGTGGCCGAGAGCAAGGGCAAGGCCGTGCCGGTCCCGGCGAGCGGCGCGCCCGCCTCGCCGGCCGGCTATCCCGGCACCACCACATTCGGCCTGGGCGCCGACAACGCGTATGTCGCCCAGCTCGGCAAGCTCCTCGTCACACGCGGCGCGGCCCGCTTCTACGCCGCCGGCCCCGGGTCGCGCTGGTCCGGATCGGACCGGGAGGCGACCCGGGCGTTCCAGCGGGCGCAGGGCTGGGCCGGACCGGGGGCGGACGGACTGCCGGGCCCGACGACCTGGTCGTATCTGCTGCGCAAGCACGGCAAGGACATCCCCGGGGCCGAAGCCCGCGCCGGGACCGCGGGACCGCGGCGTGCCGCCGCGCCCGGGGTGCCCGGCTATCCGGGGCCAGGGGTGTTCCGGCCGGGGGCCGACGACCCGTACATCACTCTGCTGGGCCGACAGCTGATCAAGAAGGGGTTCGGCACGCACTACGCCAAGGGGCCCGGTCCGCGATGGAGCGAGGAGGACCGGCGGAACGTCGAGGCGTTCCAGCGCGCCCTGGGATGGCGCGGCCGGGCGGCCGACGGCCACCCGGGACCCGAGACGTGGCGACGGCTGTTCTCCTGAGCGGCGCCGAGGCAAGGAGGAACACATGAGTACGACGACATCGCCGACCCCGGAGTCCGAAGGGACCCCGGACGACACCCGGAACGGGCGGCTCATCCACAGTGAGTCGACCACTGATATCCCCGTCCACCTGCTGTTCCGTGAGGGCCCCGACGCGGCCGCCGTGCCGCCGGTACCGGCCGTCGTGGGGCGGCGGCTGGGCACCGGCGAGATTCCGCGGGTGGCCCGGCCCGACCCGTCGGCCCGGCAGGTGCCGGTCGTCGACCCCGAGCTGGTCGAACGGCCGGCCCGGGCGTTGCCCGGGGCGGTGGGCGTGCTGGCGGGTCTGTGCGGACTGGCCGGCCTGATGGCCGTTTCGTGGTGGGCCGGCGTCCTGCCGCCCCTCGCGATGCGCGTGTTGAAGCTTCCGGCGGGTGTGCGTGCGGGGCTCGGGGTCGCGCAGTGGGCCGCGTACGCCGGGGCGGGCGCGCTCGTCCTGTTCGGCTTCGGTGGGCTCACGCGCGGGCGCACGGGACGTGCCTGGGTGATGGGCCTGTTCGGCCGCTATCGCGGCACGGTCCGTCGCACCGGCCTGATGTGGGTCAACCCGCTGCTCGTGTGCCGCCGGGTCGATGTGCGGCTGCGGCACTGGCGCAGTGGGCCGTTGCCCGCCACCGACGCCAACGGGGTTGCGCTGCGCGTGGTCGTCCTGGTGACCTGGCGGGTCAAGGACACCGCGCGGGCCGTGTTCGGCGTCGACGACCACGAGGCATATCTGCGGGAGTGCGTCGAGTGTGCGCTCGTGCGGGTGCTGCCGCAGACGTCGGCCGAACTGCCGGCGGCCAAGGACGGGGTGAACCTGTCCGACCTCGAGGCGGTCGCCGAGACGCTGACCCGGTTGGTGGTGGCGGACACGGCGTCGGTCGGCCTGGAGGTGTTCTCGGTGCAGCCGTCGCAGATCGAGTACCACCCCGAGATCGCCGCACGGATGCAGCGCCGCCGGCTGGCCGCGCTCGACGCGGAGCACCGCGACACCGTGCTCACCTCGGTGGTCGACTCGGTCGAGGACACGGTGGCCCGGCTGACTCGGCGGGGCCTGGTCGAACTCGACGACTACGAGCGCAAGGCGCTGGTGCGGGATCTGACGGTGGCGTTCTGCGCGGGGCGTGCGGCCGACGGGGCGTGAAAGCGGCCTGATTGGTATGGACATGTTCAAGTCCCGGTCATAATCTGAGACTTGGTCTAGACCTGAACGCTGCGCGCACGGCTCAAGGAACTCCCCACATCCTCCAGGAGCGGCAGCATGCGCATCCGTACGACCAGGAAAGAGACCAGGAAAGCGACCGGGACGGCGACCAGGAAGGCGAAGTGGTACGCGGCCGTGGTCGGTCTCGCCACGGCCGGCACATTCGTGCTCTCCACGGGTACCGCCGACGCCCATGGCTACACCGACCAGCCCCTCAGCCGGCAGAAGATGTGCGCCGCGAACGGGGGCATCGTCACCGGCTGCGGTGACATCCAGTGGGAGCCGCAGAGTGTCGAGGGCCCGAAGGGCTTCCCGGCGGCCGGTCCAGGCGACGGCCGGATATGTTCCGCGAACCACACCAACTTCGGTGCCCTCGACCAGCCGAGGACCCCGTCGGGCACGGCCTGGCCGACGACCCGGGTGACCGGAGGGCAGAGCTACACCTTCCGCTGGCAGTTCACCGCCTCGCACGCCACGACCGACTTCAGGTACTACGTCACGAAGCCGGGGTGGAACCAGAACCACCCGCTGACCCGGGCGGACCTGAACACCACCCCGTTCCTGACGATTCCGTACAACGGTCAGCGCCCGCCGTCCACGCTCACCCACACCGGCACCCTGCCGACCGGGCTGAGCGGCCATCACCTCGTCCTCGGGGTGTGGACGATCGCGGACACGGGCAACGCGTTCTACTCGTGCGCGGACGTCACGTTCTGAGCCACGCACTGTCCCGGGTCCGTCCCGGGTCCGTCCTGGGTCCGTCCGAGGGCCGCTTTCTGAGCCTCCCTTGAGGAGCGCCGGCCTCCCGGGCGGGTACGTTCCACGCACGTCGGCATGACCATGACGGCGTGCGTGGAGTCGTACCGATCCCGGGGGAACCATGGACTTCTTCTTCTACGCGGTGCCGAGCCTGATGATCGCCGGCGTACTGGCCGGGGCGACCGCGGTGGTGCGCCGCTCGCTCCGGCTGCGCGGCAACTGGAACAGCGGTCTGACCGCGGAGGCGCGCTGCCTGCGCACGTACGCGACCACGAGTGCCGGAGACGAGAACTCCGTGCGGACGCGGCTGCACCACGTGTACGAGTTCACGACCCGTGAGGGCCGCACGGTCCGCTTCGAGGAGCCGAACGGCCCGGGGACGACGATCGAGGGCGACATCGTCACCGTCCACTACACGGCGGACCACCCCGAACGCGCCACCGCCCATGCCCCCGCTCCGGGGAGGGTTCTGGCGGAGGCGGTCGGCATCCTGGCGTTCCTCTCGGTGATCGCCGCCTTCTGCGTCTTCTTCATGGTGACGTACACGGAAGTCTTCGCGGACGGTTCGTTCGCGAGCCTGCCGTGACCGGGGGCGCCCGGCCCGTGGTCCGCTCCGAGACCTGCAGATCTGACGGTATGTCAATTAACGTGCGCGGCGGCTCCATGGAGTCCATGACGCGTACCGTCGCTCAGCTGGTGCGGGAGCGATGGGGTGACCACCGGCCGGGGCTGTGGTTCGAGGGACGGGTGCTCAGCGGGCACGAGATGGCCGCGGGGCCGCGGCCCGGGCGGCGCTGCTCGCCGATCTGCTGCCGGCGGGCGCCGAACCGCACCTCGGCGTGCTGCTCGACAACACCCCCGAGTATCCGCTGTGGCTGAGCGCGGCGGCCCTCGCGCGCGCGGCCGTCGCCGGGATCAACCCCACCCGGCGCGGACCGGAGCTGGTCCGCGACATCCTGCACACCGAGTGCCGGGTCCTGGCCACCGAGCGCGCCCACCTGCCCCTGCTCGACGGGCTCGACCAGCCGTGGGGGTCCCCCGCGGTGGGGGTCCCTCCCGCGCGAGCGAAGCCGAGCGTGGGGGAGCAGTCGAGCATCGAGGAGTGCGCCTGCTGGTGACCGACACCGACGCCTACGACGACCTCGTCGCCGCGTACGCGGGTGCCGAGCCGGACGCCCCGAAGGCCACCCCCGCCGACTGCCTCCTGCTCTACTTCACCTCCGGCTCCACCGGCGCCCCAAGGCCGCGATCTGCACCCAGGGGCGGCTCGCGGCGGCCGGCCGGTCGCTGGTCCGCCCCTTCGGGCTCGACGCCGACGACGTGCACTACATCTGCATGCCGATGTTCCACGCCAACGCGGTCATCGCCGACCGGGGCCCCGCGCTCACCTCGGACGCCGCGATCGCGCTCAGGCGGCGCTTTTCGGCCTCGGGGTTCCTGGACGACGTCCGGGCGTACGGGGCACGACCGGGACACCGACGGCTACTTCTACTTCGCGGGCCGCACCGACGACCGGCTCCGCGTCGACAGCGAGAACCCGGCCGCCGCGATGATCGAGAACATCCTCGCCCGGTACGGGGACGCCGGTGCCATAGCGGTGTACGCGGTACCGGATCCGGTGGCGGGGGACCAGGTGATGGCGGCGGTGACACTGAGGGACGGTGCCGGCTTCGATCCCGTGGCCTTCGGGGCCTTCCTCGCCGCTCAGTCGGACCTCGGGACGAAAATGGCACCCCGGTTCGTACGGATCATGGAGTACATGCCGGTCACCGCCACCAACAAGATCCACCGGGTGCGGCTGCGGCGGGAGGCCTTCCGGCGCCCGGATCCGGTGTGGTGGCGGCCACCGGGGGAGTACGACTACCGCCTGCTCTGTGTGGGTGGCGAAGCCCCCACAACGCGCGGCGAAGCTGCGCAGACACGACAATGGCGAGCTGGTTCGCGCTTTCTGCGAACACGGCTCGCCATTGTCATCGTGCGCCGCCAGGGACTCGAACCCCGGACCCGCTGATTAAGAGTCAGCTGCTCTAACCAACTGAGCTAGCGGCGCAGACTCTGTCGCGTTTCGCTCTCGCGTCCGGCGACATAAGAAATACTACCTGGTCCGGAGGGGTGCTTGTGACCACCCTCAGATCGCCAGGGACAGGAGCACCGGGGCCGCCCCCTTGTTCAGCCGGTCCGCCGCCTGGCGCAGTCGGTACGCGTGTTCCACGGGCAGGGACAGTGCCAGGCAGCCCACCGAGGAGCCCGCGGTGATCGGGACGGCCGCGCAGACCGTGCCCACCGCGTACTCCTGCAGGTCGAGCACCGGGACCGTGGGCGGATGGGCGGCGAGGCGGGAGAGCAGGACCTTCTCGCTGGTGATCGTCCGCGAGGTGAGCCGGGCCATCCTGTGGCGGGCGAGGTGGTCCCGGCGGCCGTTGAGGTCCAGCTGGCCGAGCAGGCTCTTGCCGACCGCGCTGGCGTGGGCCGAGGAGCGGAAGTCCACCCACTCGTGCACCGCAGGCGCCGCCAGGCTCTCGGCGCACTGGGTGACGTGCACCTCCCCGTCGATATAGCGGCTGATGTAGATCGCGGCGCCCACCGAGTCGCGCAGCTGGTCGAGGGTGTTCTGGAGCTTCTCGTGCAGCGCCTGCTCATGGCCGGCTGCGGCACCGAGCCGGCTGAGGGCGGCACCGGTGACGTAGGAGCCGTCGGTGGTCTGCTCGACGTACCCCTCCCTGCGCAGCATCCGCAGCAGCGAGGTCAGCCGCTGGGTGCCGAGGCCGGTCTGACGGGCGATTTCGGCGTCGGTGACGCCGGTGGCGCGGCGCGCCACCGTCTCGAGGACGCGCAGTGCGTCCTGGGCCGAGTGGTACGGGGCGGTCGGCTCATGGGTCAGCGCCACGGTCTCCCCCTGCGCTTTTTGGGCCATTCTCGGGACAGCTTGGCTTCCACCACGATAAGGCTCAAGAGCTCTCCGGGGAGCGGGTGTTGACGAACTTTGTGGTGCGTTCCGCCCCTCTCAGCAGGAACGCGCCACTCTGGCATATGCCCTGGTCATGAACCGGCCGCCACGGGCCCGGCAAAGCCGCCGCGTTCACTTCTCGTAGTCACAGCACTGCGCTGAGGAACTCCCGGGTGCGCGTCTGCTCGGGTTCGCTGAAGATCTTCTCCGGGGAACCCGCCTCGATGACATGGCCGGAATCAAACATCAGGACCCGGTCGGAGATGTCCCGGGCGAAGTTCATCTCGTGGGTGACGCAGAGCATGGTGATGTCCGTGGTGCGGGCGATGTCACGGAGGACGTCGAGGACCCCGGCGACCAGCTCCGGGTCGAGCGCGGACGTGACCTCGTCGAGCAGCAGCACCTGCGGGCGCATCGCCAGCGCGCGGGCGATCGCGACGCGTTGCTGCTGGCCGCCGGAGAGCTGGCTCGGGTATTTGTCGAGGTGGTCACTGAGCCCCACCAGGTCGAGCAGCTCCCGGGCCCGCTGTTCGGCCTCGTCCTTCGACAGGCCGAGGACGGTGACCGGCGCCTCGGTGATGTTCCGCAGGACCTTCATGTTCGGGAACAGGTTGAACTGCTGGAAGACCATCCCGATGTTCTTGCGGATCTCCCGGACCTGCTTCTCGTCGGCCGGGAAGAGCCGCTGCCCGGCGACCGTGATCGTGCCCTCGTCGGGCTTGGTGAGGGTCATCAGCAGCCGCAGGATCGTGGTCTTCCCCGAGCCCGAGGGGCCGATCAGGGTGACGTGCCGGCCCGCGTCGACCGAGAAGTCGAGCCGGTCGAGGACCGTGTGGTCGCCGAAGCGCTTGGTGACCTTGTCGAAGCGGATCAGTTCGCCGTTGGCCGAGGGCGGGGTGGCGTGGGCGTCGGGTTCCTTCATCAGGGGGGTGTCAGCGGACAAGACGTCGCTCCAGGGCTCGCAGGAGGAGGGAGGCGGGATAGGAGATGAGGACGAAGGCCACACCGATGACGGTGAGCGGCTCGGTGAACTGGAAGTGCTGCTGTGAGAAGAGCCGCGCCTCGCCGAGCATGTCGAGGACGGTGATCGCCATCAGCATCGGCGTGTCCTTGAGCATCGAGATCACGTAGTTCCCGAGCGCCGGTACGACCCGGCGGATCGCCTGCGGCAGGATCACCGCGGTCCAGGTGCGGCGCGCGGGCAGGCTCAGCGCGGTGGCCGCCTCCCACTGGCCGGCGGGTACGGCCTCGATGCCGGCCCGGTAGACCTGCATCGTGTACGTCGAGTAGTGCAGGCCGATCGCGACGACACCGGTGGTCAGCGCGGAGAAGGTCAGACCCCACTCGGGCAGCACGTAGAAGAGGAAGAACAGCTGCACCAGCAGCGGGGTGTCGCGGATGAACTCGGTCACGATCCCCACCGGCCAGCGCACCCAGCGGGTCGGCGTGCGCATCAGCAGCGCCCACACCAGTCCGAGGGCGAACGAGATCAGCGAGCCGAGGGCCAGCGCCTGGAGGGTGACGAGCAGGCCGTCCCAGAAGTGCGGCATGAAGTCGCGGACGGCACCCCAGTCCCAGTTCACGAGACAGCACCTCCGACGGGCTGCGGGATGGAGACACGGGACTCCGGAGCCCTTCCGACCCGGGCCTTGAGCCGGTGTTCGAGCCTGCGCATCAGCCGGGTGAGCAGGAAGGCGATCACGAAGTAGATGAGCAGGACGTACGTGTAGATATGTGCGCTCTCCTGGAGCGCGAGCCGCACCAGGTTGCCGCTGAACGCCAGGTCGCCCATGCCCATGATGGAGACCAGCGCGGTGCCCTTGAGCAGCTCGACCAGCAGGTTGCAGAACGAGGGGATCATCTCCGGCACCGCCTGCGGCAGCAGGATCTTCTGCATCCGCTGCCACGGAGTGAAGCTCAGCGCGATACCGCCCTCGCGCTGCGCCGGGTCGACGGAGTTCAGGGCGCCGCGCACGATCTCGGCGCCGTACGCCCCGTACGTCAGTCCCAGCGCGAGCGTGCCCGCCCACATCGGGACCAGCTGCCAGCCGAAGGCGAGCGGCAGCACGAAGAACACCCAGAAGATCATGATCAGGGCGGAGGTGCCGCGGAACACCTCGGTGTAGAAGCCGGCGAGGAAGCGGACGATCCACCGCCGATGGATGCGCGCCATGCCGACGGCGAAGGAGACGGCCGTCGCGAGCAGCGCGCTGAGCACGAGGAGCTGGATGGTCGTCCAGATCCCTTTCAGTACGAGTTCCCAGAGTCCCGAGGTCATCCGCGGCACAGCTCCTTCGCGGTCATGCCGGTCATCTCGGCCTTGGTGAAACCGAACGGGCGCAGGATGCGGAAGAGTTCGCCGCTTTCCTTCATCTTCTTCAGTTCGGCGTTGAAGGCGTCCCGCAGCCGTGTCTCGGTGGACCGGAAGGCGAAGCCGCCGCCGTCCACGTGCGGTTTGCCCTTCACCAGGGGCGCGAAGGGCGTGGTCGCCTCCGCCGTGGGGGACTTCTTGACGACCTCGCGGGCGGTGAGCGCGGTCCCGGCGAACACGTCGGCGCGCCCGGCCTCGACCGCGTTCAGCCCGGCGACCTGGTCGGGGACGATCAGGATGTCGCTCTCCTTGTAGCCGGCCTCGACGGCGTACTGGATCTCGGCGTATCCGGTCCCGGTGGCGAACTTCGCCTTCTTCGCTACGACGTCCTTGTAGTCGTGCAGGCCCTTCGGGTTGCCCTTCCGCACGATGAACGAGTCGAGCATCTGGTAGTCGGGATCGGCGAAAATGACCTGCTGGCAGCGTTCCGGATTGATGTACATGCCGGCGGAGACCACGTCGAACTGCTGTGAGTTCAGCCCCGGGATGAGCGAGCCGAACTCGGTCGGCACGGGCTGGACGCGGTCGACGCCGAGGCGTCTGAAGACGACCTTCGCCAGTTCCGGGGCCTCGCCGGTCAGTTTGCCGTCCTTGTCGATGTAGCCGAAGGGGATCTCGCCGGCGATGCCGAGCCGGACGACGCCCTGGGCCTTGAGCCGGCCGAGCAGATCGCCGCCGTTTGTGCTCGCGGCCGTGGCCACGCGGCTGCAGCCGGCGGCGCCGAGTGCGCCGAACGCGGCGACACCGGCGAGCAGCGACCGTCTGGTGGTTGTCCGTGGGGGAGCCATGGCCGCGCGGCTACCCGGGACCATGCGATGTATTCGGGCCGATTCCTGCGCGGTCCGCGGCGGGGCGCTCTCGAACGGGGCCGGACCTGGGGCGCACGGCCGATCGCCGCGGCACTCTCTCCTTGGTCAGCGCCGAACCCGGGCGCCGGGGTACGCCCCCGCCGCCGGATGCGCTCACGGGCACCGCCGCCACAGCCTGAGGATTTTCGCCCCCGCCGCCCCCACCCTTCCCATCCCCAGGGGCTCCGCCCCTTCGCCCCCGCCAAGGGGACTGCGCCCCCTGGACCCCCGGGGGCTGCGCCCGTGGACTCCGCGGGGGGTTGCGCCCCTGGAATCCGCCCGGGGCTGCGCCCCTGCAACCCGCCCCCCCCAACGCCGGATGGGCTGACTTTCGGCGCCGGTCCGTATGACTCAGCCCGGTCGGCGTTCGAGGACGAGGCCGTTCAGCCCGACAGTGGGGGCGGCAGCCTCCAGGGGCGGTTCGCGCGAGTTCAGTGGCCGGGGACGTACCCCCGCTTCTTGTCGACCACGTTCAGCAGCGGTTTCCCGGTCTCCCACCGCTCGTACAACGTCACGAACTGCGCCCCCAGCTCGTCCCGCCAGCCCACCGTGTCGCCGCTCATGTGCGGGGACACGAGCAGGCCCGGCACCCGCCACAACGGGCTGTCCGGGGTGAGCGGTTCGTGCTGGAAGACGTCCAGTGCCGCGCCCGCGATCCATCGCTTCGACAGCGCCTGAGCGAGCGCCTCCTCGACCACGAGCTGCCCGCGCCCGACGTTGATGAACCGGGCCGAGGGCTGCATGACGTCGAACCGCCGCGCGTCGAACATGCCGTAGGTCTGCTCGGTCAGCGGGGCCGCGGCGATCACCCAGTCGGCGCGGGCCATCAGCCGGTCCAGATCGGCCGGGCCGTAAATGCCGGTGCGCGGAACGCGGCCCACGATCGCCGCCGTCACGCCGAGCGCCTTGAGCGTACGGGCGATCGTCCGCCCGATCGGCCCGGACCCGACCACGCACGCGCGCGTGCCCGTCACCCGCATGGTGTCGCGGTGCCGCCACTCCCGCTCCCGCTGCAGATCCCACGTCCGCGGCAGGTCCTTGGCCATCGCGAGGACGAGCGCGGCCACGTACTCGGCGACGGGCTGTTCGAAGATGCCGCGTGCGTTCGTCACCACCGTGTCGGACGCGGCGAGTTCGGGGCACATCAGATGGTCCACACCCGCGCTCGCCGTGTGCACCCAGCGTGGCCGCGGGCCCTCGCCGGGCCAGGCCTCGCGCACCGCGTCCGAGGTGAAGTCCCAGACGAGCAGGACATCGGCGTACGGCAGCCGTTCGGCGAGCGTCGAGGCGTCCGCGTGCTCGATCCGCACCCGGCCCGTGAGCCGGCCGAGCCGGGGCAGCGGCTCGGCGTCCAGGACGAGCAGGGTGGGGCGGCCGGGCGGGGGAGCGGTCATGCGGGAACCGTTTCTCCGTTCGGCGGCGGCCGACGGCAGCCGACCGGGCGTCTGATATGCGCGGATTGAACACAGTCGCACCCGAAGCCACCGTCGTCAACAGGGCTGCGATGCACCCGCCGTTGCCCTTTTCGCGCCCCGCCCCGGCCCGTCGGGAGGGCGCCTGCCGCACCCTGGACGAGGTCCTCTCGGCCAACCAGGTGACGATGGGGGCGGCTCTGCGTCGTCTGGGTACCCGGGCGGTGGGTCCCCATCAGGCTCTGCTGGGGGCACCTCCCACGCCCTTCAGGCAGTGGGGGAAGGACGGCACGCCAGGACCCGTACCGCCGGAAGAACAGGAAGGTTGGGCATGACCGCACTCGGATTCCTCTACCCGGGCCACTTCGCCGAGGACGACTATCCACGTATCGAGCAGTTGCTGGGCAGCGACATCCGGGTGGACCTCGTGCACACCGGCATCGGCGAGGACGCCTGCCGGGTCGACGCGCTGCGGGAGACCGGCTCACCGGAGCGGCTCGCGGCGGGCGTCGAGGAGTTGCGGCTCGCGGGCGCCGAGACGGTGGTGTGGGCGTGCACCGCCGGGAGCTTCGTATACGGCTGGGAGGGCGCCCAGGAGCAGGTGCGCACCCTCGCCCGCATGGCCGGGATGCCGGCCTCCTCCACCTCGTTCGGCTTCGCGCACGCCGTGCGGGAGGTCGGGGTGCGGCGGGTGGCGGTTGCGGCGACCTACCCGGACGACATGGCGGACCTGTTCGCCGGTTTCCTGCGGGCGGCGGGCGTGGAGGTGGTGTCGGTGCTCGGCGCGGGGGCCGGCACCGCGGCGGAGGTGGCCGCCTGGGGTGCGAAGGAGGTGCTGGCGCTGGCCCGTGAGGGCGACCACGCGGACGCCGAGGCGGTGCTGCTGCCCGGCACGGCGCTGCACACGGCCGCGCACCTGACGGCGTTGGAGCAGGTGCTGGCCAAGCCGGTCCTCACGGCGAACCAGGTCACGGTGTGGGAGGCCCTGCGTCTGGTGGACCGCCGGGTGAACGCGCCGAACCTGGGCACGCTGTTCACCAGGGAACCGATCGTCCAGGTGTGACGGCCGTCTCCGGCGAGCGGGAATAACCGGAGACTGCCTCCTGTTAGGGGTGCGAGGAGACGCGACGCGCACACAGGAGGCATCCAGGTGGACGAGATCCGAGGCACGGCACAGGGCACCGCCCCGGTCCCCCTTTCCGTACTGGACCTGGTCACGGTCGGCGCGGGCCGTACCGCGACCGACGCCCTGCGCACCAGCGTCGAGCTCTCCCGGCTCGCGGAGTCCCGCGGCTTCCACCGCTTCTGGGTCGCCGAGCACCACTCCATGCCCGGTGTGGCCTCCTCCTCGCCTGCTGTGATCCTCGCCCATCTGGCCGCCCACACGGACCGCATCCGGCTCGGTTCGGGCGGTGTGATGCTGCCGAACCACGCGCCGCTCGTCATCGCGGAGCAGTTCGGCACTCTGGAGGCCATGGCCCCGGGCCGTATCGACCTGGGCCTGGGCCGCGCCCCCGGTACCGACGGCGCCACCGCCGCCGCCCTGCGCCGCACCGACCGGCTCAACGAGGGCGCCGACGACTTCCCCGAGCAGCTCGCCGAGCTGACCCGCTTCCTCGACGACGACTTCCCGGACGGCCACCCGTACTCCCGCATCCACGCGGTCCCGGGCCCGGTCCAGGCCACCTCTCCGGGCGGCGTGCAGTCCCCGCACCGCCCGCCGGTCTGGCTGCTCGGCTCCTCCGGCTTCAGCGCCCGGCTGTCCGGCATGCTCGGGCTGCCCTTTGCCTTCGCCCATCACTTCTCGGCGCAGAACACCATCCCGGCGCTCGACCTGTACCGCGAGTCCTTCCGCCCGTCCGCGGTTCTCGACGCCCCGTACGCCCTCATCGGCGTCGCCGCGCTCGCCACCGACGAGGAGAAGGAGGCGCGCCGTCAGGTGCGGGCCGCCGCCCTGAACATGCTCCGCCTGCGCATGGGCCGCCCCGGCCTCGTCCCCACCCCTGAGGAGGCGGAGGCGTACGAATTCAGCCCGCTGGAGGAGGAGTTCTTCGAGACCTGGACCTCCAACGTCGTCCACGGCACACCGGACGAGGTGCGCTCCGGCCTCGACGACCTCCAGAAGCGCACCGGCGCCGACGAGTTGATGCTCACGTCCAACGCGCACAGCGGCGACGTACGCCTGCGCTCGTACGAACTGATCGCGGACGCCTACGGGTTGCCGACCGCGTGAGCGCGGGTGGGTGCCGTCGCACGGGGGACGGCACCCACCCGTTCAGGGCCGTTGGCAGGGCTCCGACTCCACCAGCTCGGAGATACGATCCGGCGGCACCGGCCGTGAGTACAGCCATCCCTGGCCGGTGTCGCAGCCGATCCGGCGCAGCCGGGTGGCCTGCGCGGAGGTCTCCACGCACTCGGCGGTGACCGTCAGCCCCAATCGGTGAGCGAGCTGGATCATCGCCTCGACGATGACCTCGTCGGCAGGGTTGGGGTGGGCGTCCGTGCCCTCGTACTGGAAGCCGCGGACGAACGAGCCGTCCAGCTTCAGCACGGAGACCGGCAGCCGGCTGAGGTACGCGAGGTTCGAGTAGCCCGTGCCGAAGTCGTCGATGGCGATCCGCACCCCCATGTCGCTGAGCGCCTGGAGAGCCTGCAACGGGCGGCCGGCCGAGCCCATGACCGCGGACTCGGTCAGCTCCAACTGCAGCAGATGCGGGGCGAGTCCGGTCTCCGCGAGGGTCCCCGCCACGTCCGCCACCAGGTCGGAGTCCCAGACCTGACGCACCGCCACATTCACGCTGACGAAGATCGGCGGCTCGTCCGGGCGTTCCAGCTGCCAGCGGCGCGCCTGGCGGCAGGCGGTCTTCAGCGCCCAGCGCCCGAGCTGCACGATCGAGCCGTCCTCCTCTGCCAATCCGATGAACCGATTCGGCGTCAGTGTGCCGAACTGAGGGTGGTGCCAGCGCACCAACGCCTCGACACCGCGCACCCGTCCGTCCTCCATGCCCACCAACGGCTGGTATTCCAGGGCGAATTCACCCCGCTCGATGGCCGGGCGCAGTCCGGAGGCGAGCACTTGGCGGGTCATCCGGTGGGCGTTGCGCTCCGGGTCGAAGAGGGTCCAGCGGGCCTTGCCGTCGGCCTTCGCCCAGTACAGCGTCGTATCGGCCGCCTGCATCAGACCGGTCGCCGTCGTACCGGCCGCGTGCCGCTCCACGACCCCGATGGACGCCGAGACGGACAGCCGCTGCCCGGACAGGTCGAACGGCGCCTGGAGCGCCTTGAGCACCGACTCGGCCAGTTCGGCGAGTTGGTCGGTGCCCGTGGAATCCTCGACCAGCAGCGCGAACTCGTCGCCACCCAGCCGGGCCACCAGGGGAGTGGCGGCCCGCGCGTAGCCGGCCTCGTCCGCGCAGCGCGTCAGGCGCTCCGCGACGGCCGCGAGCAGCCGGTCGCCGACACGGTGGCCGAGGGTGTCGTTGACCGCCTTGAAGCCGTCGAGGTCGAGGTAGCACAGCCCGATCCGGCCGGTGCCGCTCTCCTCGTACGACTCCGCCTCCAGCGCGCCCGACAGGCGTTCGAAGAACAGCGTGCGGTTGGGCAGCCGGGTCACCGGGTCATGCATCTGCAAGTGGCGCAGCCTGGCCTGGAGTTCACGCCGGGCGCTGATGTCGGCGACCGAGAGCAGGACGGCCTTCTCCGCCTCGGGCAGCGGGGTGACCGTCACCTGGACCCAGAGGGAGTGCCCGTCGGGATGCTTGAGGCGGCGTGTGCAGCGCAGCCGGGCCTGGCGGCCGCGCAGCACCTCGCGGTACGCGTGCCAGGTGCGGGCATCCGAGGACAGGTCCACCAGGTCGGCGGCGACCTTCCCGGCCAGCCCGGCCGTGCCGGTGCCGAGGAGCGAGCCCATCGTCTCGTTGGCGGTGACGACGAGGCCCTTCCGGTCGACCACCGCCATGGCGAGTGGCGCGACGCCGAACGCGGCGCCGAAGGAGGTGGGTTGAGGCCCGTCGGCCGGGTGCGGCGGCGGGGTGTCGGTGGGTGGCACGAGCGCCTGCGCCCCGGGGAGGGGCCCCGACTCGGACGTACCGGATGACGTGGGATCGTAACTCTCTGTGACGACCGGGCTGACGAGGTCTGCCGCGGGCGCCGGCCCTTCGGACGTTCCGCTCACCGCTCGCTCCCGCAGTGCACTCGTTCTTCGTACGGATCTCGTGGGTCTCGTCGGGGTCGACGGCCGCGTGATGAGCGGCCGTACAAGCCGTGTTCGTGCAGGAAAGTGTGCCGATCATAGAGGCTGACCCAGGGGCCTACCAGCCGCCGTCCAGTGTCCCGGAACGAGCACATGTTCTGACAGATCGTTTCTGCCCGCGTTGGACCCCGGTCTATCAGGCCGCCCTTGGTTGTGACGTTCCGTGAGTATTCGGGGCGTCGGCCCACGTCGGCCGCCCCCTCGACGCTCGTGCGCCGTCCTGCGCTCCCGCCCCGCACTGCCCCTCCACCGGCCGTCGCGGCTCCCTTCTGGCCTTTCCCCCGACTGACGGCGTCTCACCCTTCTGGGGCAGACAAACAGGGCGTAGTAATACAAGTACGACAAGGCTGGGTGTGAGTTCCGAGAACCGCACCCGGAGGTCGCCGTGCCGCGTCCGCTCCCCCGCAAGGGGCTCACCCGCGAGGCCATGCGGCGGCTCGTCCGGAGTGGAGCACCCGTACTGCGCAGCACCGCGGCCGTGGCCACCTCGATGACGGCGCTCGTCGCGACCTCCCTCGTCACGGGACCCGCGCTCGCCGGATCCCTGGTCGCGCCCTGTGAGCTCACGCGCAGCGAGGCGCACCACTCGGAGGGCGTCGACACCTGGAACGCCGGCTACACACGCCCCACCCACCCGCTCGATGCGGTCCTGGTCTTCCTGTCCTTCCCGGACGCGGCGCCGACGACCACGCCTGCCGAACTGACCGCGGACTACTTCCCGGCCACCAGCCGCTACTTCGAACGTGCCTCCTACGGCCGGTTCACGGTGCATCCGCATCCGGTGACGCACTGGATCCGGATGCCCCACCCGTCCACCGCCTACGCCATACAGCGCGACTGGAACACCGAGCGCCGGTCCGCGTATCTGCGGGACGCGCTCGCCGCCGCGGACAACGACGTCGACTTCTCGCGGTACGACATCGTCTACTTCGTGGCCGACCCGAACGCGCCCGGCGTCGACTCGGACGCCACGAAGGTGGTCAACCTCGACACCCCGCTGCGGGCGGACGGCAAGGACATCCGTCGGGTGGTCACCGTCTTCGAGAAGCACCCGCCGGACCGGCTCGTCCTCGCGCACGAGACGGGCCATGTCTTCGACCTGCCCGACCTCTACCACCGTCCCGTGGACGGCAAGGGCGACTGGGACACATACGTCGGTGACTGGGACCTCATGGGCAGCCAGTTCGGGCTGGCGCCGGATCTGTTCGCCTGGCACAAGTGGAAGCTGGGGTGGCTGGACGACAGCCAGGTGCTGTGCGTACGGGGCACGGCGCGGCTGACGCTGGAGTCGCTGGGGGGCGGGCCGACCGGGGTGCCGCAGGTGCCGGTGAACGCGAGCACGGGTTCGGGGACGGGCGCGGCGGGCACCGCCGGGCCGCAGGTCCTGGGCCCCGGGGTGCAGGCGTTCGGCTCGGGGAGGGGCACAAAGCTGGCGGTCGTGCGGACGGGGCCCGACAGCGCGCTGGCCATCGAGGCGCGCGGGGCGGTGGGGAACGACGCCGCGGTCTGCAGCCAGGGCGTCCTCGTCTACCGCGTCCGTAGCGAGACGGAGTCCGGAGGCGGCCCGATCGAGGTGGTCGACGCCCACCCGCACACCTCGGCCTGCCCCGACAACTCGGTCTACCCGGCCCTCGCGGACGCCCCCGTGAGCGTGGGGGAGAGCTTCACGGTGCCGGGAACGGGGGTGAGGGTGGAGGTGGAGGACCGGACGCCCACGGGGGCGTGGACGGTGCGGATCACAAGGGTGTGAGTGTGACGGGTGTGGCGAGGGTGGGGGCTGTGGTTCGGGGTGCCGGTGCTGCGGGCTGCTTGCGCTGAGAGCGGCTCTCTGGGGTGGTTTGGTTGCGGTGGTGTGCTGTGGGGGTGTGGTTTTGGGGTGGGCGGGCGCGGTGGTGTGCTGTGGGGGTGTGGTTTTGGGGTGGGCGGGCGTGGTGGCGTGGCGTGGGGGTGTGGTTTTGGGGTGGGTGGTCGTGGTGGCGTGCCGTGGGGGTGCGGTTCTGGGGCGGGCGGGCGCGGAGGCGTCACGTGGGGGCGCGGTTCTGGGGCGGCCGGTCACGGTGGCGTCCCCTGAGGGGGCGCGGCTCCAGGCCATACGATTCACGGCAGCGGGCCCGAACGGGGGTGTGGGTGGCGAAGCCCCCACAACGCGCGGCGAAGCCGCGCAAAAACAACGATGGCGAGCCAGGTTCGCGCTTTCCGCGAACACGACTCGCCATCGCCATCGTGCGCCGCCAGGGACTCGAACCCCGGACCCGCTGATTAAGAGTCAGCTGCTCTAACCAACTGAGCTAGCGGCGCCTGCTGACGTCGTAGACCTTAGCACCCTGGTCGGCGGGAGGAAAAATCGATATGCGTACGGTGGCGGAGGCGGCGGCACGGGCTGCCCGGACGGCCGCCCACAGGACTACTTCCGGCCCTGGGAGCCAGGGGTGACGGGTGTCGGGCGCGACGAGCCAGCGGGACTCCGGGCGGGTTGCGGTGCCGGCGGCGGAAGGGGGCGTGGCCCGCACCGCGGGGACGGTCACGGCGTCCCCGGGGCCGTGGCACAGCAGCGGCGGAATCGTGCGGGTGCGGCCGCCCCACTCCTCCCAGTGGAGCAGCGCCGGCAGCCGGCGGGCCGTGCCGGGCGCCGCGAACAGCAGCATGCGGCCCCGGTGCGCGGCGACGGGCCCGGAGCCCGGCCCCTCGTCCCAGAGCCGGTCGAGCATGCGCCGCCCGAAGATCACGGGGGCGTTGACGACGTCGAACGCGGTGCCGCAGGGCAGGACGACCGGGGCGGTGGGACGCTCGGCCCAGAGCGCGAGCGTGCTGCGCGGATACGTTCCTGCCGAGGCGAGCCAGGCGGCACCCTCCGTGGTGACGCCCGAGACGTCGCACCGGTCGGGGAGGGGCGCGGGGTCGGAATCCATGAACGGCGTTCGACTGCTCATGGCAGCCAGATGTACCGGGCGTGAGGGGACGGTCCCCGAGGGTTGCGGAAAATCGGGACAGGCGCGGCCGAAGGGAGTATCGTGCCGCCCGGCATATGCCAAAAGATCATTCCCGCCCCCATGGGCCCGTGGGGGCGGGGACCTTGCTCAGCCCAGGCTTTCCGGCCCGCTCGCGTCGGCGCCGCGCAGCAGGTCCCGCCCGAACTCCACCATCTTCTTCGCGTAGTCCTCGGTCCACTCCGCTTGCTCGGCGATCGCCGCCGGCGTCAGCCGGTCGAAGCGGCGCGGATCGGCGAGCTGGGCCGCCGCGATCGCCTGGTATTCCACGGCCCGGTCCGCCGCGGCGCGGAACGCCTGCGTCAGCTCCGTGGCCCGCGCCAGCAGCGCGCGCGGGTCGTCGATCGACTCCAGGTCGAAGAAGTGCTCCGGGTCGGAGGCCGCTTCCGCGGGCTCGAAGAGCAGGGGCGCGGGGCGTAGCCGCGGCTCGTTCCGACGCGGCGTGGGCTCCGCCATGTCTTCTCCTCCTCGTACGGTTCGGGTGGCGCCGCCTTCCGGGTGGGCCACCGTCCATTGTCGCGCGACTGTGCAAGTGGGCAGGGCGAGCGGCATGCGCCGGTCCCGCGCTCCCCGATGCCACACGGCTCCGGCAGTCTCAAGGCTGCCGCGCAACGCGATGTTCCCTGTGGGGCAGGTGTTGCCGGGCGTACCGGTGTCGGTCACGGCCGCCAGACCACCCGGTGTTCGGACCACTGCGCCCACGTGGACATCATCGCCTCCCAGCCGTCCGGGAACTTCACCGTCACTCCCAGCTGCACCGGCTCCGTCGCCGGATGGTCGTCCAGCAGTTCCATCACGCCGGCCCGGCACACCACGATGCAGGCGTGACGGTGGCGGGACGCGAGCACGCACAGGCGGCCGGTCTCCAGATGGAACGCCGTCGCGTCGGGGCGTCCCGACAGGGGATGCAGCACCACCGTCACGTCGAACTCCCGGCCCTGGAGCCGGTTGGCCGTGTCCACGGTCACGTCCGGTACCCCGAGGTCCGCCAGCGCGGAGCGCACCGCCGCCGCCTGGTCCCGGTGGGCCGTGCCGACGGCGATCCGGTCCGCGGTCAGCGGCACCGGCTCCTCGGCCCGCTCCGAGACCGCCGCCCCGCCCCGGTCCAGCAGCCGCCGTACGACCCGGGCGACCGCCCGCACCGCCTCGGGATCCGTACGGGGTGTGAGCCGTGCCGGCAGTTCCAGCAGACCCCAGCCGGTCTCCGCCGCCTCGTCGATCACCCGGTCGGGACCCGAGCCGTCCGAGGCCACCCCGAAGGTGAGCAGCCGGTCCCCGTGCCCCGTACCGCTGCGGAACGGCGTGTATGGATAGAACGCATTCGACACCAGCGGCGCCGCGGAGGCGGGCAGCCGCCATGACACCGGCAGCCGGTGCTGCGGAAGCTCGGGGTTGTGTGCCAGGAGTGTCGTCACCGCGGATGCCGACGGGTCGTACGACAGGCCCGCCCACTGCTCCGCGCCCACGATCGCGAACGGATCCAGCTGCCCGGGGTCACCGACGAACAACGCCCGCTCGAACAGGCCCGCCACCGCAAGCAGCGCGTCCGAGCGCATCTGGTACGCCTCGTCGACGATCGCATGCCGCCACGGCTCGACGTCCTTGACGTGGGCCCACTTGGCCGCGGTCGAGATGACGACGTCCAGGCCCGCCAGATCGCCGGCCTTCGTGGACTTGCGGACGTTCGGCAGGTCGTCGAGCGCCTTGTCGTACGGGTCCGCGTCGCTGCTGTGCAGCCGGCCGACCGGAAGGTCCGGGTCCTTCTCCGCCAGCCGCAGGACCAGGTCGTCCACCTGTGCGTTGGTCTGCGCGATCACCATCAACGGCCGCCCGGCGTCCGCGAGTTCGAGCGCGGCGCGGACGACGAGTGTCGACTTGCCGGCGCCGGGCGGAGAGTCGACGACAACCCCGCGGTGCGTGCCGTGCAGCGTGTCGCGCAGGATCGACTCGGTGGCCCGGGCGGCCGCGGCCCCCGGATCGAAGTCCCTGCCCGGCGGGGCGAACACGGTCACAGTACGTCCTCCTCGGTCACCGGATCCGGCTGCGGTACGGGGTCGGCCTCGCCCGGCGGTCCGCCGTGCGTCCACGGTGTCTCCTCCGGCTCGGGCAGCTTCGCCCCGCCGCGCTGTTCGTGCTCGAAGAGCGTGAAGCAGATCCGGTCGCCCTTCTCGGGGACCGACCCGGCCTCCGGCTCCTTGCCGCGCCCCATCTTGTCGACGATGCGCAGCACCACGAGGCCGCCCCCAGCGCCGTGTTCTCCGGCTCCTTCGGATCCTTCGGATCCTTCGTGTTCTTCGTATCCTTCGTGTTCTTCGTATCCGACGAACTCGGCCGCCTGCGGCTTCCCACCCAGCGACCGGAACACCTTCGTGCGCTCCCCGAGATGCGGCCGGTCCTCGGTCCGTACGGTCACCAGCGGGCGCGGGCTCACCCGCTTGCCCTCGCTGTACGCCATCACGACGTCCGTGACCTCACCCGCGAACGCCTCCCCGGCCAGCCGCCGACCGGCCATGACCAGCGGGTCGTCGAGGGCCTCCTGGGCGTCCAGACGGGCCTGTTCGCGCTCGCGGGTTGCGAGCTTGTTGGCCGCGGTGACCGCGTCGTCACGGCGCGGCTGCGGCGGCTCCCCGGCGGCGACGCGGTCCCGGTGTCCGGTGAACGACCAGCGGTCGCGGGTCCACCGGTCCGCCACATGCGCGCCCTCCGGCAGCGCGCGCAACAGATCGAGCCCGTGCCACACCGCGTCCCAGGTCGGCCGTGTGCGGCTTTCCACGAGGGCGCGGATCTCCTGTTCGGCGGCGGTGAGTTCACCGAACCGGTCGTCCGCCTCCACTCCGTCCTCGGCGGCGGCGAGCCGGATCCGGGCGCGGTCGTAGCGCTCGATCGCGGGGGCGAGCAGTTTGTTGTCGAAGGCCGGGTCGGTGGCGGGACCGGCCGGCGGGCACAGCAGCTGGCCGTCCGCGTCCCGCGCCAGCTCGGCCCGCAGCGCCGCGTCCGCGCCCGAGGTGCCCTCCGGCGGGTCGATCCAGGCGAGCAGCGCGCCCAGGTGCTGGTCCTCCAGGGTGGACTGCCCGGTCGCCCAGTGCCGGGTCAGGACATCGGTGAGGGCGAGCAGCAGCGAGGAGCCGGGAACCCGCGCGCGCTCCCCGAAGTGGGTGAGCCAGCGGCCGAGGAGCGGCACGCGCGGGGGAGCCGGATGCGGGGTCTCGGGGTCCTGCTCGGCGGTGCGGCGGAAGCGCATGGAACGCCCGAGCAGCCGTACGAAATCGATGCCGGCCCGGCTCGGCACGATCAGCTGCGGGGCGTCCGCGCACAGGTCGACCTCGACCTTGACCCGCTTGCCGGTCTCCGGGTCGGTCTCGGTGCGCTCGGCGGGCTCGACCGCTTCGGCGTATGCGTCGAGGTACGGCAGGACGACGTCCGCGAGGTCGGCGAGGAACGCGAACCTGAGGTCACGGTCGCGTGGCTGCGGCACCACGAGCAGCCGGGGCGCGTCCCGGTCGGTGCCGACGAGCGCGCCGAGCGGTGCCCCGGCCTCGCCGGCGGTGGTGAGGGGTACGAAGACGAGGGGCCGCTCGGAGATGTGCCGGTGCCGGACGGTGGCGGTGGGCCGGGCGCGCCCGGACTGCACGGCCTCCAGCCGGGCGAGCGTGGCGATCAGCGACATACGGCACCGTCCCGGCCCACGACATCCTCCTGGTGGGCGAGCGCCTCCGCCCGCAGCTGTGCCGCCCTGCGCAGCGCCACCACGGCCGGGTCGTCCGGGTCCCCGGCCGTCCCGTGGGCGGCGGCCAGGACGTCGTCCACCGTCGTCAGTCCGCCCAGTTCGGCGCGGAGCGACCGGCCGTAGGAGGTCACCGCGCCCTGCGCGCGGGAGCGGTCGCGGCAGTGGAAGGCCAGTTCGCAGGCGGCCAGGCACTCGGGCGCGTACGTCGCCGGGATCGACTCCACGGCGGCCGTCAGCTCTTCCCGGGGGAGGTCGGGTGCGAAGCATGTGCCCTGGGGGAGGCCGTCCGCGATCTCCTCGATGCGGGTGAGGCGGTCCAGCTGGCGCCGGGTGACCGCGCGCTGCTTGCGGATGTCGACGGGGGAGGCGGTCGGCAGATTGGAGAAGTCCTTCGGGCAGACCAGCAGGATCCGGTGGCGGACCACGGGCGCGGTGGCGCTGTCCTGGGCGCTCCGCGCGCTCGTCCCCTCGGCACCGGCACGCCCCTCCGGCTCCGCGCCGATCCGGGCGGCGACCTCCTCCAGCGCCAGCACGTAGACCGCGGCCTGCCGTGCGGCCGCTCCGACCTTCGCCGGGTCGGCCGAGCCGTCCAGCATCGGGAAGGACTTGATCTCCACCACGGTCCAGCTGCCGTCCGGGTGCACCACCACCGCGTCCGGCTCCAGGAACGCCGGGGAGCCCGCCACGTCGAGGGCGAGCATCGGGTGGTCGAGCAGCGCCCAGCCGCGCGCCTCGGTGGCCTCGCGCAACGCCAGCGCCGTACGGGCCGCGCGGCCCTCCGGGCCGGCGGCGGCGAGGTCTGGAGTGAGGGCTTCTTCCGGCGCCTCGGCGGCGGGGTCCAGTTTCTCGTGC
Organism: Streptomyces sp. NPDC001634; assembly: GCF_040298185.1. NCBI lineage: Bacteria > Bacillati > Actinomycetota > Actinomycetes > Kitasatosporales > Streptomycetaceae > Streptomyces > Streptomyces sp. NPDC001634. Next base: position 54,393 of record NZ_JBEOZU010000066.1, read on the forward strand.
ACCAGACGCAGCAGCTGCGCGCCGCCGTCAGCCTTGACCCGGGCCTCGAACGCATTGCCCCGCATGAAGGCGAACTGCGACTGTCCGAACGCCGACGGCGCGCCCAGGGCGCCCGCCAGCGCCGCCTTGTTCACCCCCGCGCCGTCCAGGAGCGCGCGTCGTCGGCAGCCGGGGTTCGCGGCGAGTGCGGCGAGGGCGCGCGCGTCGAGCGCCTTGGGCGGTACGGACGGGCCGCGCAGCTCAGCGAGCTGCTGCCGGAGCGCCGTCCCCCGCGTCCGCGGGAGAGGCACCCGGCTCTGCTCCCAGCCCGGCGTGGGAGCTGCGCTGTCGGGGGATTCGCTCACCCGTCGAAGTCTGGCATCCGCCACTGACAATTGAGGAACCTGCGGCCCGCGAGGTGTCCGGGGCGGAGGCGAACCGCGCCCGCAGCCGGGCCCTTACGGCCTCCACCGCCCGCATCACCGGCCGGGCCAGCAGGAGGCCGACGCCCATCACGGCAGCGCCCGCGACCCCGTCGAGGAAGTAGTGGTTCGCGGTGCCCATCACGACGATCGCGGTCAGCAGCGGATACGCGACGCCCGCCGCCTTGGCCCAGCGTGTGCCGCCGTAGCGCCACAGCATCACCCCGCACCACAGCGCCCAGCCGACGTGCAGGCTCGGCATCGCCGCGTACTGGTTCGTCATGCCGCCCAGGCCCCGCGGTGCGCTCGCCTGCCCGCCCCACCAGCCGTAGGAGCTGTATTCGGCCATCGTGTCGACGAAGCCGTAGCCCGGGGAGAGCAGGCGCGGCGGGCAGGTCGGCAGCAGCGTGAAGCCGATCAGACCGAGGAACGTGGACGTCATCAGCCAGGTGCGGGCCGCACGGTAGTACTCGGCGCGGCGCCTGAAGAGCCACACCAGGACCACCGGAGTCACCAGGTAGTGCAGCGACGCGTACCAGAAGTCGGCCGGTACGCCGAGCCATGCCTCGCGGGTGAAGAGACGGTTCATCGGGTGCTCGGCGTTGATGTGGAGCAGCTTCTCCAGACGCAGGACCGCCAGGCCGTGGTCGACGGCGTCGGAGACATCGCCCCGGGCGAGCAGCCGCCCGGCGGAGTACGACGCGTACACCAGCAGGATCAGGGGCAGTTCGGTCCACCAGCGCAGCCGGGTCGGCGGGTTCACCTCGGTGCCTGGTGTCTCGGCCTGCGGCATCCGATTCGCCCTCCCCCTTCTGCTCTGCTGCTCCGGTTGCCCGGTCGTGCCACTTTACGGTGTATGCGGCCGCCCTCGTGGGGCGCCCCCGGCCCTCATAGACGCAGGGATCGCCCACCGGGTTGCCCGGATACGTGGTGCGCGATGATGGTGCGACGTCCTAGTTGATTTCTCCTTGTTTCATCCCGGAAAGGTCCCTCATGGCACCGCGCATCCTGCTGGCCCGGCACGGACAGACGCAATGGTCGCTGTCCGGCAAGCACACCGGCAGGACCGACGTACCGCTCCTGGAGGAGGGGCGTCGGGGCGCCAAGCTCCTGGGGGAGCGGCTGCACCGGGCGCCGTTGGACGGGCTGCCCGGTGCCGAGGTGCGCACGAGCCCGCTGGCACGCGCGCGTGAGACGTGCGAACTCTCCGGGTTCGGCGAGCGGGCGAGCGCCTGGGACGCGCTGCTGGAATGGGACTACGGGGCGTACGAGGGCATGACGCCGGCCGAGATCCAGGCGATCCGGCCGGGCTGGCTCATCTGGCGCGACGGCGTTCCCGAGGGGGAGACCCTGGCGGAGGTCTCCGCGCGCGCGGACGAGGTCGTCGCCTGGGCGCGCGCGGCGGACCGTGACGTTCTGGTCTTCGCGCACGGGCACATCCTGCGGTCCATCGGGGCGCGCTGGCTGGGGCTTCCGCTGGAGTTCGCGGCCCGTATACGTCTCAACCCGACCTCTCTTTCGGTGCTCGGGTGGGCGTATGGAGAGCCGGCGATCGAATCCTGGAACGACATGGGGCACTTGGCCGGGTAGGTGCTCTCGGCCGGACGGCTATGCCATGCGCGGCATGCTCGCATGGCGGTCCAGGAACGCCGACACGCCCGACGCCCTCCGGTGCGGGAGCAGGACCCTCGCTGTGCCCGCCAGCATCGTCTGGATCCTGGACGACTGGACCTCGTCCAGGAGATCCATGACTCGCTGGCCGGCCACCGCCGCCTCGTCGGGGCGGCCGCCGCGGGCCAGGTCGTCGGCGAGTTCCGCGGTGTACAGAGCGATGTTCCGGGTGAAGTGCGGGTCCTGGAGCTCCGCGGCGCGCCGGGCGTGCCGTGCCGCGCGCGGCCAGTCGCCCAGGGTCGACCAGCACTGCGCCTCCAGGCCCTCCAGCTCGGCCTCGCCGTAGAAGGTCATCCACTCGGGGTCGGCGTCCGACGGTCCCCGTTCGAAGAGAGCCTGTGCCCGGGCCAGCGCCTGCTCGCAGCCCGCACGGTCCGCGAGCCCCGCCCAGCCGCCCGCCTCCCGCAGGGCCAGCAGCGACATCAGGCGCTGCGAGCCGAGCGG
>NZ_JBEOZU010000067.1:0-56614 GCF_040298185.1 Streptomyces sp. NPDC001634
TTGCCCGCCGCCCCCCCCCCCCCCGCGGGGGGGGGGGGCGCGGCGCTTTTCCGTGTTCGGGACGCCGACCGCCGACCGCGTGATCGGCTTCTCGATCGTCGGCATCGGGGACATCACCGGCGAACCGCCGGGACAACTTTTGGCCAAAGCATCTATGGTGTGGCGCATGTCACGCCCCCGGCGAGGGAATCGCTGGGGGCATGACACATGACGCCACACCAAGCGGGCTGTCGGACGAGGAACGGCTTGCCCAGCTCGGCTACACCCAGGTCCTCGCCCGCCGCATGTCGGCGTTCTCGAACTACGCCGTGTCGTTCACGATCATCTCGGTGCTCTCGGGCTGTCTGACCTTGTATCTCTTCGGGATGAACACCGGCGGACCCGCCGTGATCACCTGGGGCTGGGTCGCCGTCGGCCTGATGACGCTGTTCGTGGGCCTGTCCATGGCCGAGATCTGCTCGGCCTATCCGACCTCGGCCGGGCTCTACTTCTGGGCGCACCGGCTGGCTCCGCCGAGGAGCGCGGCGGCCTGGGCCTGGTTCACCGGATGGTTCAACGTCCTCGGGCAGGTCGCCGTGACCGCCGGCATCGACTTCGGCGCGGCGTCGTTCCTGGGCGCGTATCTGAATCTGCAGTTCGACTTCGAGGTGACGCCGGGGCGGACGATGCTGCTGTTCGCCGCGATCCTGCTGCTGCACGGGCTGCTCAACACCTTCGGCGTACGGATCGTCGGCATCCTCAACAACATCAGCGTGTGGTGGCACGTGGTGGGCGTCCTGGTCATCGTCGGCGCGCTCGCCTTCGTACCGGACCACCACCAGTCGGCGTCGTTCGTGTTCACCAAGTTCGTGAACAACACCGGATGGGGCAGCGGGCTGTACGTCGTCCTCCTCGGGCTGCTGATGGCGCAGTACACCTTCACCGGGTACGACGCCTCCGCGCACATGACGGAGGAGACGCACGACGCGTCCACGGCCGGGCCGAAGGGGATCGTACGGTCGATCTGGACATCGTGGGTCGCCGGGTTCGTGCTGCTGCTCGGCTTCACCTTCGCGATCCAGTCGTACGACAAGGAGCTGGCCTCGCCGACGGGCGCCCCGCCCGCCCAGATCCTGCTCGACGCGCTGGGCGCGACCGCGGGCAAGCTCCTGCTGCTCGTCGTGATCGGGGCCCAGCTGTTCTGCGGAATGGCTTCCGTCACGGCCAACAGCCGCATGATCTACGCCTTTTCGCGCGACGGCGCGCTGCCGTTCTCGCATGTGTGGCACACGGTGAGCCCGCGCACCCGGACGCCGGTGGCGGCGGTGTGGCTGGCCGTGCTGGCGGCACTGGCGCTGGGCCTGCCGTACCTGATCAACTACACGGCCTACGCGGCGGTGACCTCGATCGCCGTCATCGGGCTCTACGTCGCCTATGTGATCCCGACGCTGCTGCGGGTGTTGAAGGGGGATGCGTTCGAGCGCGGGCCCTGGCACCTGGGCCGGTGGTCGCAGGTGATCGGTGTGGTGTCGGTGGCCTGGGTAGGTGTCATCACGATCCTGTTCATGCTGCCGCAGGTCTCACCGGTGACCTGGGAGACGTTCAACTACGCTCCGGTCGCGGTCCTGGCGGTGCTGGGCTTCGCGGCGACATGGTGGCTGGCGTCGGCCCGCCACTGGTTCCTGAACCCGGCCCACGCGCGCACGCTGGCCCGGGAGGCGGCACGGTCGGGCGCGGCGGAGCCGGTGGATCCGTAGGCCCGGGAGGGGCTGGACGGACGGCGGGACCTTCCGCGTGCGGCCGGTCGGCGGTGGGTCCATCCGCAGGATCTCGGCCGTTGGTGTGGCCAGGACTCCGATACTCGATCGGAGTCCCCGCCTCCTCGGGCTATGCTCGGGGAGGCAACATCGCCTGGGCCCTTAGCTCAATTGGCAGAGCAGTGGACTTTTAATCCATTGGTTGTGGGTTCGAGTCCCACAGGGCCTACGGCTGGTAGGCGGGGGATATGGCCCCTGACCTGCTACGCAGCGTCCGAGCCGGCGTCAGTTGGCTCGGACGCTGCTTCGTTTCCGGGCTCCTGCGTGAGCGATGCGTGAGCGGGAAGAGCGGCCACCTGCGGCGGTTTTGTGTGAGACCGCCCTCAGCGGATACCCGGCGGGCGTGAGGTACGGCAGTGTGCCCCACGAGTGGGCCGTCTGCCCCGGATGTCTCCATGAGCCTCGGCAGGCGGTGCGCTCCTTACGGGCCTTACGGGTGAGCCCGTCCGGTGCTGCGGGTCGAGTCGGCCGGCGGCGTACGGTGGAGATACCGAGGGCATCACGCACTCCGGCCGTCCTGCCGGGTCGTCCTCGGCGAGAGACGAACCCCGGGCCGTCCGAGCGGCGGTGCGGAGACGGGTCGGCAATCATGCCCGCCGCGATCACAACAACTCCGCACCCTTCCCTGGTCGTTGCGTTTCCCTGCCGAAGGGCGGGGTGATGGCCGTGCAGCGCCTGGACATCCACCGGCGTGACCGGGGGGAGCGGGCCCTCGTCACGCTCGTCGGCGACATCTGGCCGGCCTCGGCGCCCCTGCTGCGGGCCGCGCTGGAGCAGTGCCTGCGCGACGGCATGACCGCCATCGACGTCGATCTCACCACGGTCGGCTCCTGTGACGCCAAGGGCCTGGACGTCTTCCTGGCGGCGTCACGGCATGCCGGCCGCGTGCACGCCTGCCTGCACCTGCACCATCCGTGCGCGCAGATCACCCGGCTCCTCGCCTTCACCGGCTCCGCGCCCCTGCTCCGCGATCTGCTGGACACGTCCGCGGCGGGTCCGTCGGCCGGCGGGACGCAGACGTCCGGCGACCGCGCCGGTGCGCCGGTCGTCAAGGACGGGATCCGCCTGCGCAGGCTGACTCGCCGGCAGGTGGAGGGGATGAGCGAGGACATCGCCGACCTGGCCGTGGCCGGCCCCTTCATGCGGGACGACTTCCTGCGGCGGCTTGCCGTCAGCGCCCGACGGCCTGGCTTCGCGCTGCTGGTGGCCGAGACGACGGTGTTGGTGGGGTGCGTCTTCGGGTTTCCGGTGAGTCCCGTCAGCCGGTCCGAACAGGGGTTGCAGGAGAGCGTCCAACGGCTCACCGGCTGTGCCCGGTTCCTGCTCCTCACTCAGGTCGTGGCGCACCAGCACCCACAGCGCCGCGACATCGGCCGCCGTCTGCAACAGCGTCTGCTGGCCGATGAGCGCACCGAGCTCGGAGTGGCCCTGCTGAATCCGGCCGACCGGGCCGGACAAGCCGCCTACGACTCGTGGGGCTGGCGGAACCACGGGGAGATGGTCGGGCTGCCCGGTCGGGGCGCTCCTTGCGTGTTGACCCTGTTCCGGGGAAGCGGACCGTCGCTTCCAGCCTCGGGCCGCCCGTCCAGGCCGGGCGTAGCCTTGAAGACACCGAGAGCATGTCGGGCGCATGATCAGGACAGCGCCGTTCCCGGCGAGTGGCGAACGAGGGCAGCTCCAGGCCGCCCGGACGGGATCGCACGATGGACTCCCCCACACCGCCCGCAGGAGACCGGCCGCCGAGTGACGCGCACACGTACAGGATGCCGCTGGCCCGGCTGAGGCTCACGCCGGAGGCCAGCCATGGCCCGCTGGACGGAGCGTGGTGGCCGCGTTGCGACGCCCTGGAACTGGAGCTGCCCGCGCTCGTGGGCTCGCTCGACCCCGGCCGTGGCACGGTCACCCGCGTCACGGTCGGCGCTGCGGCCTGGCCTGACGCGCCACTGACCGTGTCGGCGCCGGACCACGTGATCGAGGTCGTCCTGAGCGACGCCACCGCCGAGGAGCATGCCATCACCCTGGACTGCGGCACCCTGGGGCGCTGGGAGCTGCTGGTCGTCCCGCCCGACGAGCCGGCCGGAACCGCCGAACGCCTGCTGACCGCCGCCGCCGATCCGTGGAATCCGCTGTCGGCTCAGCGCACCTTGGCACATGTCGAGGACGGCTTCGGCCGGGAGGGCGCAGGGGAACAGCACGGCCCATGATGGAGTGATGGGACGGGTAGTCCTTTCGCCGGCCGACCCCGCCGCCGGTGTCCATGTGGATCACAGCGGGTGAGCGGGATGACGGCCGAACCGGGCACGGACCGCTCCGAGAGCTTCGGGGAAGCGCTTCTGGGGGCGGTTCTCGACCGGGCGCACGAGCTCCCGCCCCACCTCATCGGACCGCTGGTCGCCGACGTGGTGGAGCGGCTCGGCGGCCGCCGTCCGCAGGTGCTGCTCCAGGACTACGGCCAGTTGCTGCTCGTACCTCTGCGCGGTGAGGGCCTCACGGGCGGGGATCCGCAGGACATCGACGCTTCCGTCGCGGGCCGGTGCTTTCTCGACGCCCAGCCCGTCGAGGTGCCCGAGGCCGACGGCGTACGGGTCCACCTGCCGCTGCTGGACGGCGGCGACCAGGTGGGCGTCATGGCCGTGACGCTGGACCGGGTCGATGACGACGACCGGCGGCTGCTGGCCAGGCTCTCCGGCCTAGTTGCCGACCTGCTGGTGACCAAGCACGGCTACTCCGACCTGTTCTTCTCCACCCGCCGCGGTGAGCCGATGAGCGTCGCCGCCGAGATCCAGTGGTCCCTGCTGCCGCCTCTGGCCATGGTCATGCCGCGGGTCGCCGTGGCCGGGATCCTGGAGCCCGCCTACGACGTGGCGGGGGACAGCTTCGACTACGCGCTCAACGGTGACATCCTCCACGTGGCCATGATCGACGCGATGGGGCACGGCCTGGGCGCGGCCACCATGGCCACCGTGGCCATCGGCGCCTACCGTCACGCCCGCCGCCTCGGCACCGGCCTGTCGGAGATCTACGCCGCCATGGACGTCGCCGTGGTACACCAGTTCGGCCCGGACCACTTCGTCACCGCCCAGATGATGCGGCTGGACACGGCCACGGGGCGGATGCACTGGGTCAATGCGGGACACCCGCCACCGATACTCGTGCGCGATCACCGCGTCGCGCGTCGGCTGGTCGCCCCCACGACCCTCCCGGTCGGCCTGGGCGGGCCGGCGCCGGAGGTCAGTGAGCTGGACCTGGAGCGTGGAGACCGCGTCCTCTGCTTCACGGACGGACTGATCGAGGAACACGCCGTGGGTGAGGAGCAGTTCGGTGAGGACCAGCTGATCGACTGCGTGAACCGGCTGGAGAGGACCGGTCGCGGGGTCCGGGCGGTGGCGCGCTCCCTGTCGCACACCCTCAAGCGAGCACGGGGCGGACACACGACGGACGACGCGACGCTGCTCCTGGTGGAGTGGCGCGGCTGACCGCACCACCGGCAACGACGAAGGTCAGCCGGACGGCCTCTGCCCGCTTCCCGTGTCGATGAGGATCTGCCCCGCCTCGCTGACGTTGCCGGCCAGGGCAGCCTGTGCCATCGCAGCGCGGGCGGCCTCGGGAGGCGTGTCCGGTGGGACCACCAGCAGCGAGAAGAGGTCACCCTCGCCCCGGGTGATCAGGACCGTGTCGTCACCCACCGGGAAGGAGTCCACGTGTACCACGTGGTCGCCGACGACGATCCGGGTCGGGAGCCCCTCCCAGGCCGTGGCATCCAGCCCGACGCGGGTCAGGGGGCCCAGGTGCTCGGTGAGGGCGCTCAGCAGCGCGGGCAGCTCGGCACCGATGTCGCGCGACCGCGGCCACCACGCCCCGTCGAGGACGCCTTCGCGCGATGCCGTCGTCTCCAGCCGGAGCAGTGCACTCCCCGGCCGCACGGCATGGTGCACACCGCTCGGCAGGTGCCTGGAACCAGGGGATGTGTCGGAGCCGGTCATGGAGGACCACCTGTCCGGGATCCGGTGCGAACACGGGATCCGCCTCGCTTCTGACCACGCTACTCCCCATCACCGCGAGCATCGGCGTCGCCGGGAATCGCCGGGACGCCCGCATACAGCGAGGGGAAGCCGCATGAGGGGCTGCGCGGCGGGGCACCCGGGCGGCGGAGGCTGTGAGCGAGGCCGCAAGGCCCACTGCCTGTCGGCATCAGCAGCCTCGGATACCAGCCTGGGAGCGCCAGAGATGACGACACTCCGTGAACGCAAGACCTACCGCAAGGCCGTCCTCCGGCAACTCTACGGAGCCATGGAACGCAACCGACCTGAGGTCAGCGGGGCGGCACTGCGCGAGGCGCTCCGGCTGCCCGACGACGACCTGTCCGCAGCCTGCGCCTACCTGGCCGACGAGGGCCTGATCACCGTCGAGTGGACGTCGCACAAGACGCCCGCCACCGTCTCACTGTCCCATGAGGGCATCCGTTACATGGAGGAGGAAGAGGAGTGGGGTGATCCCAGGCCGAGTGAGTGACGCGGCTCCACGCCCGGTCGCTGCTTTTCGGGCCGGGACTTCAATCCCCGTGTGACGCCTGGGCGGATGTGCCGGTGGCCTGCGGATCGAACGCTGCCGGGGCGGACGGTTCGGCGGCTGCCGGACGGGACCGCGGGATCAGCCTCGCTGCCTTCTCAGCGATTTCGCGGTCGAGCTCCGGGAGCAGGCTCGTGTACGTGTCCGAGGTCAGCGTGATGGTGGAGTGCCGGAGGGTCTCCTTCACCGTGTGGATGTCGCCGCCGCCTCCGTGCGTGAGCGTCGCGGCCACGTGGCGCAGGTCCCGCAGGGTGATGGGGGGCAGGTCGGTCGTGGCGAGGATACGGCGGAAGGTCTCCGACACCGTCTCGGGGTGGAGCCAGGAGCCGTCCTCCTTCGTGAAGACCTTGCCCGTGTCCTGCCAGGCGCCGCCCCAGTCCGCACGCTCCTTGTCCTGGCGGGCCTTGTGGTGGCGCAGCACGGCGATGTTCATGCTGTCGAGCGCGATCGTGTTCGCGCTGCCGTCTGTCTTAGGCTCGGACTCGTAGGGTTCCCAGCCGTCGACCACGATCTCCTTGGCCGGAGTGATGAGGCCGGCGCCGAGATCGATCTCGTGCCAGTCCTGGCCGACCGCCTCGCCGCGACGGAGGCCGCGGGTGCCCATCAGGTGGAAGATCGCGTACAGCCGGTCACCCTCGGCGGCGTCCAGGAAGGCGCCGAACTGCTGCGGGGTCCAGACCATGACCGCGCCGGGGATCTCGCCCGTCTCGCGCCAGCGTCGGACCCGCTCCTCGGTCCAGAGGAGGGGCTTGGGGCGCCTGCCGGACTCCAGCTCGACGTGGGAGGCCGCGTTGAAGGTGATGAGCTGCTGGGCGATCGCGGAATTCAGCGCCGCGCGCAGGGTGCGGCGGATCGCCTGCCGGGTGGCCGGGCCGGTGATCTTTCGGAACGGCTTCATCTCCGCCAGCTTGGCCCGCTCGGCCGCGAGCAGCTTTCGCTCGGCCCCTACGGGTCGCCCGGGTTTGCTCGGCTTGCAGCGGGCGATCTGCTCGCGGCGGGCCTCGTTCTCGGCCGCGATCACCTCGTTCTCGTCGGCGATCGCGTCGAACATCTCCACCAGGTGGCCGACGTTGAGCCGGTCGAGGCGCACGTGGCCGATGCGCGGCTTCAGGTGGACGCGGATGTGGGAGGCGTAACCGTTCAGCGTGGTCTTGCGGCGCTTCTTCGCGGCGAACCACTGGTCGAGCCACTCGCCGACGGTGAGGCTGCCACGGAGGGCCAGGCCCGCACGCAGACGGCGTTGGGTCTCCTCGATGGCCGGCAGTGGGGCCTTCTCGGCCGCGACCTCCGCCAGCATGGCGGCGAGGCGCTGGAGGCTGTCGGGGTCGTCCTTGTCCGCGAGGGCCAGCAGGGAGCGGACGTGGTCGAGTTCCGACTGGGCGTCCTTGAGGGACTCGTAGCCGGCGCGGCTGAAGGAGCGACGGGTGCCGTCCTCGCGGGGCGGCAGTTCCTGGCGTATGGAGTAGTAACCGTGCTTGCGGCCCTTGCGCTTGGGGCACGAGGCGCCGAGTTCCTTGCCGGTCTTCGGGTCGCGGCAGGAGCAACGGCGGTAGGTGGAGCCCTTCAAAGGCGTTCCTCCGGGGTGGTTTCGGTATCGGGTTCGGGCGGGTCGACATCGCCCAGTGCGGGTGGCAGATCAGGTGGGGTGGCCCCCTCCTCGCGGAGGTCGCGGCGGAGGTAGCGGAGCCTGTACTTGGCCGAGACGGCCTGATCGGCGTACTTGGCCTGCTGGCGCTCGGCTTCTTCCTTCTCGGCGCGGCTGGTGGCCGTCTTGGCCGCGAACCGGGCCTGTTCTTCCTCTTCGAGCGCGGCGAGAGCGGTGCGGACGAGACTGGCGTGAAGCTCGAAGTCGGGGACCAGGCCCGCGTCGTAGCCGGGTACGTCCTCTTCCCCGGTGAAGCGCCGTAGGGCGTCCCAGGTGGGCACGAGGTGCTGGAAGGGGAGTTCCTGGGTCTTTTCGACGTAGCCGACCGGGAAGATCAGGCAGACCGGGTACGTCTCCAGGGCGGCGGCCAGGACCATGACGTCCGCGAGGGGGAGGTTGGCCCGGCGGCCGGACTCCATGTTGGCGATCACGTTGCGCGGGATGGGATGTCCGAGCTGTTCGCACCGGTCCGCCAGGTCCTGTGCGCTCCACCCCATCTCCTTCCTTCTGCGCCGGACTTCGCCGGCGACGTTGGCCTTGATCCGGTCCGCCCACTCGGGGACGTCGTCCTCGTCACTTCCATCATCGAAGCCGCGTTGTGTCATAAAGACACATTAGCTTGGCCATCCTGGTTGGTAGACGCCTGGAGCCGGACGTGATGACTGCGTTCGCCGAGGGCTGCATGGAAAGGGGCGCACTGCATGCGCGACGACGCGATGGCCGGAGACTCGAAGGGCTCGAAGGGGATGAGTCGGGAGGAGGTACTCGCCCTCCCGGTGGCGGTTGACCTGGACACGAGCAATCGAGCGCTGGGGCTCGGCCGGAGCAAGGGCTATGAGCTGGCGAAGCGAGGCGCCTACCCGTGCAAGGTGCTGCGCCTGGGCAACGCCTACCGGGTGGTGACCGCGGACTTGTGGGAACTGCTGGGTCTGGCGGCGTGAAGGGGCGGCAGCGTAGCAGACGGTTCTGCGCTGAGCTGACACAGAATCGCTGGACTGTCGCCGGGGGTGGACGTACTGTCCGTGTTCCCTCGGGGCACCGAGCGAGTGTCCCGACTCGGGACACAGAGCGTGTTCAGTCTCTGAACGCAGCGAGCCTCTGGCGCGGCAACGCCGGAGGCTCGGGAATCCCCGTCGCCCGTCTCCAACGAACGATCCGCGCCGCTGGGCCTGCATGCCCGGCGGCGCAGAAGAGGAGCCACCTGGTGCAACCTGAGAACCCTGCGCCCTATTCCACCCCCGTATCCCCTGCCACCGCATGGCCGTCGGTCGCGGTGCCGGGCAAGCCCGACCAGGGCGAACCCGAGCCCGCCGCACCGGTCGAGGCAGCCGGGACTCCGGCACCGGATCCGGAGCCGACCGTCGGCTCGGCGCTGCTGGACGAACTGCGTGAGCAGATAGCGAAGTTCGTGATCCTGCCCTCGCCGGAGGCGCTGGATGCGGTGACGCTGTGGGTGGCGGCGACGCATCTGCAGCCGGCCTGGCAGCACGCGCCGCGTCTGGCGGTGGTGGGGCCGGCGAAGCGGTGCGGCAAGTCGCGGCTGCTGGACGTACTGACCGAGACGGTCCACGAGCCGATGCTCACCATCAACACCACACCGGCTGCGGTGTTCCGGTCGATCACCGAGGAGCCGCCCACGCTCCTGGTGGACGAGGCGGACACCATCTTCGGCACGCCGAAGATGGCGGAGAAGAACGAGGAGATGCGCGGCCTGCTCAACGCCGGCCACCAACGCAACCGCTACGTCACGCGGGTGGTCGGCAACGACCACACCCCGCACCGGTTCGCCACCTTTGCCATGGCGGCCCTCGCGGGGATCGGTGACCTGCCCGACACGATCATGGACCGGGCTGTGGTGATCCGTATGCGCCGCCGGGCGGAGGGCGAGCGCGTCAAGCCCTTCCGCTCCCGACGCGACATCCCCGCTCTGCACGACCTGCGCGACCGGATCGCTGCATGGGCAAGGCCGCTGCTGGATGAGGCAGCGGACCTGGAGCCGGACATGCCGGTGGAGGACCGGGCCGCCGACACCTGGGAGCCGTTGGTCATCATCGCGGACCTGGCCGCCGGATCCTGGCCCCGTCGCGCCCGAGAAGCGTGCGCACGGATGGTCGCCGCAGAGGTCGAGGCAGAGGAGGACCGGCCCGGGGGAGCCCGAATCCTCGCCGACATCCGCAGGGTGTTCGTAGCCCAGCGCGAGCCCGACAGCCTTACCACGGACGAACTACTCCACCAGCTCCGGCAGGATGCCGAGAGCCCCTGGGCGGAGTGGGGACGCAACGGGCTGAACGCCAAGGACCTGGCAGCGATGCTCCGAGAGTTCGACATCAGGCCCGGCAACGTTCGCCTCCCCGACGGAACCCAGCGCAAGGGCTACATGCGCAACAAGTTCCTCGACGCCTGGCGGCGCTACTGCCCCACTGTCCACTCAGCGGACACCGAGCCTGCCGCCCCCAGCGCAGACTGACCCCCGCATCCCCCGGTGGGCGTCCCTGCCGTCCCTGCCGTGATTCCGCAGGTCAAACGGCATGCAGGCAAGACGGCAGCCGGCGACAAGACGGCAAAGCGATCATGGTGAATCGCTGCCGCCGGGAGGACGCCGCCCGGATCCGTCTTGCGCCGTCCCACGCGTCCTCGCCGTATCACCGCAGGTCACAGCCCCGCCGAGTGGGACGGCACAACGTGGAAGTGCCGTCCCGCCCGGCCGGGGACACGACGAGACGCCGCCGGCAGGCCGCCCGCCGTCAGGCCGCGCCGCACACGCCGGACGACGCCCGAACGCCGCCGGTACGGCACATCCACGCCCTGCCGTACCGGCCCTGACCTGCGCTTGCAACGGCCAAGACGGCAAGACGGATCACACCGCCAAACCCCAGGAGCACCCCGCTTGACCCTCCCTACCCCGACACCCAGCCCCACCTACCGGGGGCACCGTCCCGACGAAGGACGGCTGTCGATGACCAAGAAGGACATCGAGCGGTACACGCTCGGTGCAGCCGGAGTCGTCATCGTCGCCCTCACCATCAGCGGATTCTGGCTGTCGTACGCACACCTCGCCGAGGTCGCCGGCCAGCACGGGCTGCGCAGCTCCACCACCCGACGCTGGGCCTGGCCGGCGACCCTGGACGCCTTCATCGTCGCGGGCGAACTGCTCATGCTCCGCGCGGGCCTGCGCAGGGTGACCGACAGGTGGGCGATCGCCCTGACGGCCACCGGATCGGTCGGCTCCATCGCGCTCAACGTTGCCGGAGTCAACGGAACCGGCAGCGCAGGCACCGTTCCGCTGCTCGACTACGTGGTCGCCGCGGTCCCCCCGACCGCAGCGCTGCTGGCCTTCGGCGTCCTGATGCGGCAGATCCATCAGCTCGTCGACCAGCCTGCGGGCCATCCGGAACCCGCGCCGGTCCAGGCGCCGGAACCACCGGTCACCGCCCCCGCCACGCTTGCCGAGGCACCGGCCGAGCCCGCCCAGCCCGTGCCGCGGACCGCCGTGTCGTGCCAGCCGTCGAACCCACCGTCCGAGATTGCGGAGAGCAGGCCGCGCGGTGGCCGCCCGCCCGGCGCCACGCTTGAGGAACTCGTGGAGATCGGCCGGATCGCCCTCGCCGAGCACGGCACGCTCACCCGGTCACTGCTCCGGAATGCCGTCAAGGCCAAGGGCCTGACGATCAGCAGCGAGCGGCAGACCGACGTGATGACCACCCTCCGGTCCGAAATCGAAGCCGCCGCCGAGACCGGTCCGGACAGCGGCTGACCGGAATCTCCACGGGGTGACCGGAACCCTTCCGGTCACCCCGGCCAGTCGGCCACCGGTCTCACTCGCCGCCCGCTTATCCACATCTGTGGACGAGGCGGTGACTGTCCCCACTCCGCCGCCCCCTCCTGCGGAATTGCCCGCCTTGCCCACCCCTCCTGGAGCACCGCCCGTGACGCACAACCCGCACCACCCTCAAGACACCCCAGACGAGCCGATACCGCTGACGAAGTCCTCTACGCTGATGAACCGTCTGCGGCGTGCGTTCGGACGGGGTGCCCCTGGCGGAGCCAGTAGTACCCCGAGTCCGACTCAAGGCCGGTCTTCGGGGGTCTCCGCCCCGGGGGTGGCGGAGACGGCCCAGCGCCAGGGGGCGCAGGACCAAGGGCTCGGGGCCGAGGGCAGCGCCGACCCGGAGACGCTCCACACCGTCCAGCGCCAGATCCTCCACCCCGCACCCGCCACCGTGCCAGCCGCCGAGGATCGAGCCGTGCAGAGCGTCCAGCCGGCGATCCGCCGTTTCACCGGCACCAAGCGGACCGTACGCGTCGGCCCCCTGCGCTTCACCGGCGACGAGCACGTCCTGCTCCAGGAGGCTGCCACCGAGCACGGCTACAAGGGCGAGTCCGGTTTCGCCGCCGACATCGTCCTCGCATTCATCAGCGGCCGGTTCACCGCCAACCTGCCCCTGTCCGAGGACCGCCGCCGCACGCACATCTTCCGCGCCCAGGTCCTGCGCCAGCTCAACCGGATCGGCGTCAACGTCAACCAGATCGCCCGAGCCCTCAACAGCGATCAGACCCCGTCCGACATTCGCCAGCGCTTGACCGAGCTCCACGACCTGCTGGAGCTGATCGCCGAGGCCCTGCGCCAGCCCGCCGATTCGGAGACGGAGGCAGCTGCGTGATCGCCGCCATCAAACCGGCCGGGTCCAACACCCGCGGCCTGCTCGCCTACCTCTACGGCCCCGGCCGCCGCGACGAACACCTCGACCCGCACATCGTGGCCGGATTCGCCATGCTCGGCATGCCCGACCCCGGCCGTGACGAGAACGCCACGCTCACCGAACTCGGCCGCCACCTCGACGCGCCCGTACGCCTGCGCAACAACGAGTTCGGCCAGAAGGTCACCGACCACGTCTGGCACTGCCCCGTCCGCGCCGCGCCCGAGGACCGCTACCTCTCCGACGCCGAGTGGGCCGAGATAGCCCAGCGCATCGTCCAGGCCGCCGACATCGCCCCCGCCGGCGACGACCTGGCCTGCCGCTGGATCGCCGTACGCCACGCCGACGACCACATCCACATCCTCGCTACCACCGTCCGCGAAGACGGCCGCCGCCCCAAACTCCACGACAGCGGCGTGCGCGTCGGCGACGCCTGCCGCGAGATCGAGAAGGACTACGGGCTGCGCCGGCTGAAGAAGGGCGACCGCACCGGTGCCCGACGGCCCACCCAGGCCGAGATGCACAAGGCCGAACGCCTCGGCTGGGACCAGACCAGCCCCGAATGGCTCCAGGACCGCATACGCGCCGCCATCCCCCACGTGACAGGCGCCGAGGAATTCATCGCCTACCTCGAAGCCGACGGCATCGAGGTCAAAGCGCGACGCGGTCCGTCAGGAGACCTCCTCGGCTACGCCGCCGGCCGCCCCGGCGACGTCAACGTGGCCGGCGAGCAGATCTACCACCCCGGAAGCAAAATCTCCCCCGACCTCTCCCTGCCCAAGATCAAGGCCCGCCTTGAATCCGGCCGACCCGAAGAACACCCCACCGCCCGCCGCAACCACCCCAGCACCCCCTGGCAGCAGGCCACCGACGCCCTCGACACCCTCCACACCGGCCTCGCCGACGACACACACGCCCAGGCCCACATCGCAGCCCTCGGCGAGCTGCTCGAAGCCACCGCCCAGAAAGCACCCGCCAACCTGCGCGCCGAACTCCGAGCCGCCTCCAAGGCGTTCGCCCGAGCCCAGCGCTCCCAGATCCGCGCCGAAGACCGCGCCGCCCACGCGCTGCGCAGCGCGGCACGCGACATCGTCCACACCGCCACCGGTCCCGACGGCAGCGCACTCGCCGTCCTGCTCGCCGGTCTTGTCTGGGCCGCCATCGTCGCCGGACGCTGGCACGAAGCAAAGAACCACGCCCACCAAGCCGAAGCGGCCCGCCAGGCAGTCCAGCACCTCCGGACCGCCGCCGACCACGCCCTCACCCCCACGCTCACCGAACTCGCAGCCCGGCCCCCAAGGGCCCAAGCGTGTGGCGTCCTGGCCAGCGACGTACGAGCGGCAGTCCCCGACCACGCCAAGCGGATCCTCGCCGACCCGGCCTGGCCGGCACTCGCCACCGTGCTCGCCGACGCCGAAGCCCGCGGCCACCAACCCCACCAGCTCCTCAAGGAAGCCGCCGCACAGCGCGAGCTGACCACCGCCCGTCATCCTGCCCGCGTCCTGATCACCCGCATCCAGCACACCGGCCGAAACCCGGCACCCAACCGCCGAGCCGAAGCTGCCCGCCGACGCTCAACCACCGGGGCTTGGCCAGCGGGAAGCCCGATCCCGACACCGCAGCAGGCCGCCCGTGTCGCCACTCAAGGAGGGGACGCCCGTCCCCGACGTTAGCGCGACCATGACCGAGCGGGCTCCGGGCGGTCAAGGAGTCCACTCGGTCGTGCACGATCACTTAGCCATCGTCGGCTGTCCAGCTCGGCACAGAGCGGCATCACAGTCGACCAGGAAAGAACTCTGCATGAGCGCCCCGTTGCCCAGGACTACGGTGTCGGCCATGCGGGAGGTGGAGTACGAGAGCCACGGCTGTCCGTTGGAGGACTACCAGCTCACCCGCGGTGATCACCGACAGCAGGAGCAGTCGGAGAACATCGAACGTTGGGTGGAGAAGGTGCTCGCTGCGAAGGAGGCCGAAGAACGGGCAGACCCTGTGCTCGCAGCAGGTCGCCGCGCAGCCGCAGACAGGGCACTGGACATGCTGCGCAACTTCAAGACCGCTGAGCGCGAGATCATGCGGTGGCGCGTACGGCTCTATTGCGGCCACATCGTTGAGACTCGGCGGCATTGCGAGAATCGCAAGCCCACGCTGCACGGTTCGTCATCAATGCAGTGCCCGGAGTGCGGGAAGGACCCATCAGCGATCGTGGCCTTCGAACCGATCGGGCTGGCCGGAGAACCGCGGTCCCCTGTGAAGCCAGCACCTTCTTCGCGGCCGAAGAGGCTGACCCGTACGGAGCTTGAGCGGCGAGTAGCCGCATTGGAGAAGGAGATCGAGCGCCTCCGCGCGCAGGGAAGCGGAGAGTAGCTTCCCTGCGGGCGGAGGCGTCAACGGGCGTGGCGCCCGTGGGTGTACTGCAGGAGACCCGCCCTGGCCACAGGGCTCGTGCCGCGGGGGACGGCAGGCTCGTCCGTGGCCAGGGCGGGGGCTTAACCGTGGCGGAGGAACCGGCTCTGGCCGCGGTTCCTGCCAGTACGTCGGCCCGAGGTTGGTCTTGGGGCGGTGGGCTCGTACAGCCGGTCAGAGTGAGTCGGTTCATCCCTGCTGAGTAGCGACTCCCAGACGCGTGCTTGGAGCTCGCGGATGCAGGGTCCGCATGCATACATGGGCGCCTGGGCGCCGGCGACGCTCGCGGGGCCGATCCACAGGACGCGTGTCCAGCGCTGGCCGCAGTAGAGCCAGCAGAACCCGTCGACCCATTCGTTGCCGTCGTCCGTGGCCGCTGGGGCGGGTAGTCCCCCTCGGGCGAATTCTGCGATCCCGGGGATCACCCTGTGCTGTAAGGCGATTTCCGTCAGCATGGTTCGGACGCTTCCCCGATTAGGCTCCCTGGGCCGCCGAGGAAGCCTTCTCCTGCTTCTCGCCATCGGAGAACAGCAGGGTGGGCTCGGCGAGGATGTCGCGGCCGGCCTCGCTCTTGTAGATCTCGTCGACGCTGCCGAACCGGGCCTGGGAGTAGTCAAGCCCCAAGAGATCGGCGGCCTGTCGGACGGACGCTTCGTCGGGCCCTTCGATCTCCAGGAACGTGGGGAGGTCGGGCCAGGTGTCGAAGTCGAAGGCGACCTCTCCCAGACGCCACTCCTCGCGGTAGTTCTCCTGGTAGCGGACCTCGGTGAGGCCGACTCGGCGGAGGATGTCGGCCATGGCGTGCAGGTCGGCGACCTCGGTCTCGATCTCCTTGGTGCCGTCGATCGTCGTGGCATCAGTGACCTGCTTGAGCGTGAGCGTCGAGCGGGTGCCTTCGTCTCGCAGACGGAGCCACGCCCCGCCGTCGAGGGAGTCGTTCTCGAAGATCTTGCGGGTGAGGAGGGTGCGGGGGAGCGCCTGGACGGCACCGAGGGCAGACAGCTTGGCCTGCAGGTCGGCGACGTCGACGGCCAGGAACTTCGCCTCGTACTCGTGCTTCATGGATCCTTCTCTCAGAGACGGTCGGTGTGGGCGGACGAACGGGCCGCCAGGAGCAGGCCCATGCGATGGATGTGGTCGTGTGGCTGGCCGATGTGGGGCCGCTCAATGAACTCGTTCGTGCGCAGGGTGAGCAGCACGTCCCAGTCGCCGAGGAAGTGACGGTGCAGGCGTTCGGGAGAGGTGTAGTGCTCCACCATGTGGTGGCGCTGTTCCACGGGCATCATGAACTCCGCACCGAACACACCGCCCGGGCGGACCAGGCGCTGCATGCGGTCGACGAACTCGGCGAGAGGGCGGTGGTGGTTGGCACTGTAGTGCCACGAGCAGCTCGTCCAGACCGCCTCGCACGGCACGTCCAGAGGTTCCCCCGCAAGGAAGTCCTCTTCGATCACCTGCACACGGGCCCGGAGTTCCTCCAGCTTGAGCCGGTCGATCAATCCCATGGCGTGTACGTCGATGCCGCCCGGGAGGCGGACCTCACCTCCGTGCACGGCGAGCGCGTCGCGTTCGATGGCCACTACGCGGTACCCAGCCGCGGCCAGGGGCAGGACGAACTTGCCGTCGCTTGCACCGACGACCGCGACCGTGGCATCAGGAGCAACGCGTTCCTGCAGGGTCGCGAGGAACTGCGGAAAGAAGGTGAGGGTGTGCTCCCACAGGCTCTGTGTCTGCATGGGAGTGCGCTCCTTGCGTATCGGTGGCGGTGATCACGCGGAGGACTTCTTCAGGGGTGAGCCCCGTGGTGTCGATGCGTTGCATCGGGAACGAGGCGTAAGCATCCGTCACTTGGTCCGTGACGGGCTCCGTCAGCGCGTCCCATCGCGATGTCGGCTTGTTCCGTGATGCGAGGCGGCGCCGGCGTTCGTTGTCAGCGCATACGAGGTAGTAGGTGACGGGTGTCGGCAGCCAGGCCGGCAGAGTGACGCCGAGCCGGGCGCCCAGGGCCCGGTGGCTGGTGAGGCACCGGGCGAAGTAGCTCTCCACGACCACCGGAACGCCGCTTCTGAGGTGGCGCTGGATCTCTTCGGCTGCCGTGAACAGTGCCGAGAGGTAGAGGCACATCCGGGCTTCGACGTTCGTCCGCCTGTCCACCTCGCGCCGGAGGGGCTGGTAGAAGGCGGGCACGGTGGGAACGAGGACGGCTTGACGGGCAGCCGCGAGCATCGGAGCGATCGTCGACTTTCCAGTGCCCCGTAAGCCTTCCAGGCTTTCGAATCTCGGTTGGTCAGGCACGGGCGTACACCACGTCCGGTACGGGGAGCGTGAGCTCGTCGGTGGCGGAGGGCCTGTGGACGATGCGGTTCGCGGCCTTCTCGTACCAGAAGGCGTGGGAGTCCTTGCCCACCGCCTTGCAGGACATGGTGAGCGCACCGCGCGGGTCGGCCTCGATCCGGTCGATCTCGCGAGGCCCGCCGGGCGGAGCGCAGACCTCTGGTACGCCGTGCTCGGAGAGGTCCTCGTCGACGATCACCTCAAGCGGCAGCCTGGTCTGCGCGAGTTCTTCGCGGAGCCGGCCGTAGGCGGTCGTGTCTGTGACCAGCAGCTCGGGGTGGTCGGCGGCATTGCCTACCGGCCGCAGGTGGTGGAGCTTCAGTTGCCGGACTCCGAGCTGCCCGAGGATGCTGGCGAGGGGAAGGACCTCGCCGATGTTCTGAGAGGTCACGGTCATGGTCGCGCCCGTCGGGACACCGAGGTCCCGTGCCAGGCTGAGTGAGCTGAGGGCGCTCTGGTAGCTGCCGCGCTTGCGGATGCCGTCGTTGGTCGAGCCGACACCCTCAAGGGAGACCCGGAGCAGGTCCAGGTGCGGAGCGATCTCGGTCAGGCGGCGCTCGATCCGGTATCCGTTGGTGCAGATCTCGACGCGCTGGCCCAGTTCCTGCTTGGCGTGGCGGACGACCTGCGGGAGCTCCCGGTGGACGAACGGTTCCCCGCCGAGGAGGGTGACGGCCTCCGTGCCGTATTCGTCTCGCATCAGGGTGAGGAGACTGACGGCTTCCTCGGCGGTGAAGGCGTCGGCGTACTGAAGTCGCTTGCCGTGGAAGCAGTGCAGGCACGTGAAGTTGCAGCGGTAGAGCAGCTGCAGGTACAGCATCCGGATCTTCCTGATCCCGGTGACTTCCTCGATCACATGGGCTCCTTCGGCTGACTGCCTGGTGGGAACCCCGATGGTGGCGGTCTGCCAGGGGACCTCGTCACCGCGTTCGGGGACGGTCCGAGGACGTCCTGGGACGTTTTACGCGTCCGCGAAGGACTCCAGGATTCCGAGAACCCGCCTGGTGTCCGACAGGTCGGGGAGGATGTCGTAGGCGCCGGCAGCGGCCAGCTCCTCGGCACTGTGGACACCAGAGGCGACCGCAAGGATTGCGGAACCAGTGGCGAGGGCGGCTTCCACGTCGCGGGGGGTGTCTCCCACCAGGACGACGGGCACATCGGCCGCAACGCCACGGAGCTGCTGTATGCGTTCACGCGCGACCGCGACAAGTTGGGGACGGAGCTCGGCGTCTGCTCCGTAGGCGCCAGCAGACAGATCCAACAGCGAGTCGAGGCCGAAAGCGGAAAGCTTCACCTGAGCGTTGGCGGCGATGTTGCCGGTCAGGACAGAGGAGACCCAACCACTTCGTGCGGCAGCGGCCTTCAGCGCCTCGTGAACCCCTGGCAACGCCGTCCCGCGCAGGCGCAGATCATCAAGGCGGCCATGCCCAGCTTGCGCGAGGGCGGCCTCGATGACGGACCAGTCCGGTACAGGTAGCCCGTCGCGAAGGAACATGTCGCGCATGATGAGTCGATCCGTGCGCCCCTCGGTACGCGCCGGCTCCGACGGTTCGCGTCCCGCGAGTGATGAGAAGGCGGCAGCGTAGATCTCCTTGCTGACCCCCGCGTTCTCGATCAGGGTGTGGTCGATGTCCCACAGGACGATGAGCTCCATGGCGCCAGGGTAGGCAGTCCCTTCGGAGCTCTGCTTCCGTGACAACGTCCCATAACGTCCTTGCGCGATCATGCATGGGGCCGCTTCCATGGCTCCTGTGAACGACCGACTGCACTCTGTGCTCGCGCAGCGCGGCGTCTCGCCCGAATCGCTCGCGGAAGTCTGCGAGGTGGACCCCAAGACGGTGAGCCGGTGGCTGGGAGGGCGTGTTCCACACGCACGGCATCGCTTCCGCGTCGCCCGCCACCTGCGCGTGGAAGAGGCCTTCCTTTGGCCGGCGTCGCCTCGACGGCCCGGCCGAGCGCGTGACGGGTTAGGCACCGAACTGGTCGGCACTTATCAGAACCGGGCCAGTGTGCCGCGGGACGTCTGGCTCTCGCTGCTGCGCGAAGCCCAGCACGAGATCGGTGTCCTCGTCTTCTCCGGCACGTTCTTCGCGCAGTCCAATCCGCACGTAGCCAAGATGCTCTCCGAGCGCGCGGCGGAGGGGGTCCGGGTGCGCCTGTGCTTCGGTGACCCGGACGGTCAGGCCGTCGCGATCCGAGGCCGCGAAGAGGGAATCGGCGACACTCTTGCCGCCAAGATCCGAGCATCACTGACGTACTACCGACCCCTGCTGGGCGAGGCCGGGTGTGCCGTACGCCTCCACGACACCACGCTCTACACGTCCATGTTCCGCTACGACGACAACCTCCTGGTCAACCCCCACATCTGGGGGCAGCCGGCCAGCGCCAACCCCCTGCTCCACCTCAAGAGGACTGAAGGCACTGGGTGGTTCGACAGTTACGCTCAGAGCTTCGATGCCGTCTGGGCCGCCGCGCGGTCGTGGACACCCGACCACGAGAGGACCACCGCCCATGGGCAGGACTGAGTACTACAACGACCCGGCCGCCCCGAAGGCAAACACGCTTATCCCGGCCAGCAACCTGCTCGTCGTCGACGAGACCGGGGCCATCCTTCTCCAGCGCCGCCGTGACACCGGCCAGTGGGCGCTTCCCGGAGGCGCGCAGGACATCGGCGAGACCGCGGCTGAGTGCGCGGTACGCGAGTGCCTGGAAGAGACCGGCATCATCGCCGAGGTCACCGGCTTCCTCGGCGTCTACACCAACCCGAACCACATCGTCGCCTACAGCGACGGAGAGATCCGCCAGCAGTACGAGAACACGTACATCGGCCGCCCCATCGGCGGAGCTCCCACGATCAACGACGAGGCTGACGGGGTGCGCTTCGTCCAGCCGGCCGACCTCGACCAGTACGACATCCACCCGAGCATGCGCCAGCAGATCGGGGACTACCTGGCCGGCACCTATCCCTACCTCGGCTGAGCCGCCAGCGCTGCCTCGACCCTTTGCACAGAAGAGAGGATCTCAGGGGCCGCACGGCGGATGAACCGGCCGACCACACTGTCCGCGCCATACCGACTGGTGATCTCCGCGATCCGCTCCCGCGCACTGGTTGGGGCACCGTCGGGAGTCGTCGTCATGTCGCAGTACACGAGAGCGTCCACCAGCAACGGCTCCTCCAGCAATGGAAACTCCGACGCCAACTCGTCCCGCAGCCCGCGCTCCTCAGCCTCCAGCAGGGCAAAAGAGTGGTTCGCGACCAGCCGCACCAGCCGCTCGTCGGCCCCATCCTCGTCGCGAAGGAACCTGGCCCCGTCCAGCGGGTGGAACCCGGTCACGGCCAGCCGAGGTGCGTACCCGATGTCGTGCAGGGTGGCGGCAGCGACGAGAAGAGCGCTGTGCTCCCCGAGAAGCCCCCGGACTTCGGTGGCGCGCTCGGCCACTCCTTGCGTATGGGCCCACCTCCGGGGAAGCTCAGCGGCGAGCTCGGATTCGGCTACCTCCGTCGCCCACTTCGTGATCAGATCGGCCATGTCTGGCTTGATGCCCCCAAGGTCTCTCGAACACACCACGGCGCCCCCACCAAGCAGCACCAAACTAGGTCGAGTCGGCAGCGAGTGTCAGCGCTCCACGCCAGGATCCTCCTATGCACATCGACTTGGAGCGCATAGCCGCGATCCAGCGGTCGGTCATCGGAGCTGTGTTACTCGTTGCCATAGTGATGGTGACGTACCGATCGCTTGCCTGGGTCGCGCGTCGGATCCGCCGGATACAAGAGTGGTGGTCGGCCTGGAACGCGAGGGTTGCCGATCGGGACATAGCGCCGACAGCTCAGGCGCTCCAACCGCTTGGTTTGGCAGACCTGCCGATCCATGATCTCCGTGAGGCTGGCCGGAAGACCGCCGGATCCGTAAAACTCCGCTATCAACTGCTCACCTTCGCAGTCAGCATGGGGGCCTTCGACCTGTTGATCGCCGTGATCAAAACCATCGACACTCAGCGGGTGCAACCGGACCTGAGGCCACCGGCGCTGATGCTCGCTGGTGTGACGTTGCCCCTCCTGATGTGGGCCGCCCGGCGTGGCAAGGCCATCGTGGGTTACAGATTCCTGCTCTCGATCATGGCTGCCATCGAGGCGTGCGAGGCTGTGGCCAGCGCGGATACGAGCGCCAGGCATCAGGCGCTTCGGCATCTGGATGACACGTGCTCCATCGTTCGGCGGTCGCTTCTGCGGGTCCACCGGATCTCGAACAGCGTCAGGCGTGGATCTCCCCGGCAGCGCAGCACAAAGCGTCACGCCGCCCTCGTAGTGGCAAAACTGCAGCTTGCCGAGGCGCAGGTTGACACCAAGGGCATTGGTGGGCTCCGCAGTCTGGCCGCGCTGCTCGCCAAGATCGGCAACAGCTACGCTGCCGGAAACGCTGGCAGGCTTCTGCCAGAGCAGAGGCTTCGAGGCACGGTTCCGGTGGCCAACCGAGAAGGGCTTCGGCTGGTTGCCGTGGTCTCCGCTCCAGTAGCAGCGGTTTGCCTGGCCGTTCTGACGGGGCTTCCCTCAGGAGTCGAGACCGTCTTGGCGGCCGCTGTAGCTGTGGTGGCTGCTGCGGCCGCATACGGGCCGCGGGTCGCAATCGCCAAAGCGGCCGAGATCATGAGCATTTTGAAGCAGTAGTACTGCGCTCATTGGTACTGAACGCGCTGCTCAGCAGGTTCTTTTTGCGTGAGCGATGCGTGAGCGGACGATGCGGCACGAGCTGTCACGAGCCACACCGCCCGTCACGGCGCACATGCCCTGACCAGGTGGTTCCGGACCCCGAAGCACGGCCCGGAACCACCCGGCAAGCCTTGGCCAGGACTTTTAATCCATTGGTTGTGGGTTCGAGTCCCACAGGGCCTACGGCTGCGGGAGAGGGGAAACCCCCTCTGACCTGCTACGCAGCGCCCGGGTCGGCTTCGGTCGGCTCGGGCGCTGCTTCGTCTTCGGCCGCGTGCGTGAGCGGGTGTGCACCAGGGGCGCGCATTTCCACGCGCATACGGATGACACGCAGGGCGCTACTCGCTCCTCAGCGCCACCGCGGTCCTCGCCTTTGCGGCCCACCCCGCGGGCAACAGCGCTCCCGCCGTGGCGATCACCAGGCCGCCCAACACCAGCACGACGAGTATCGGCAGCGAGTACACAGTCATGTCCGCCGCCGGGATCGCCGTGCCCGCGGCGCGGCCCATCATCGGCAGCACCCACTTGTGCAGGGCCACGCCGACCGGCACACCGACCGCTGCCGCCACCACGCCGATCCCGGCCACCGAGGTGAGCACCATGGCCACGGTCTGCCGCGGCGACATACCGAGCGCCTTGAACACCCCGAAGTCGTGGACGCGTTCGCGGGTGTCCAGCACCACCGTGTTGAGGACGCCCAGCCCGGCCACTGCGACCAGCATCAGGGTGAACATGGTCACCAGTGCGTCGATGGCGATGATGGTCGGGTTGACCCTGTTCCCGGTCGGGAGCACCAGGATGCCCGGCGGCTGCAGGGCGCTGCCGAGCGAGGCCGCGTAGGCCGCGGCGTCGATGCCGGGCTTCAGGTCGATGTCGAACTGCACGAGCTCCGAAGGGATTTTGAGGTCGAGCCCGGCCAGGGAGGAGCTGTCGGTCAGCATGGTCATGCCGCCCTCGCGGACGTCCAGGTCCTCGCCGACGATCCGGACCGGCGCGCGGCGGCCGCCCGCCGTGAGGGTGACGGTGTCACCGACGTGCGTCCCGGTGGCCCGTAGGAAGCCGTAGGGGACCACCGCCTGGCCGGGGCCGTGGAACCAGGTCCCGGAGATCATCTGGTAGGCGCCCCACGAGGAATCGCCCTGATAGGCGGTCACACGGGTGGAACCGGCGAGTCCGGCCACGCCGACCTGGGCCTGCTCGGTACTGAAGTACCTACGGGTGCCGGGCTGCGCGGCGATCTTCGCGGCGATCAGCGCCGGATCGATCGTGTCGCGGGAGCCCTTCCCGGTTATGGGCGCGACGTCCTGGACCGTCACTGCGCCCGCGTCCCTGCGGCCCAGTCCGTCCTGGACGCCGTTCACCGAGATCGCCAGGCCGGTCCCGAAGGTCACCCCGACGGTGCCGAAGACGACGGCCGCCGCCACCGTCGCCGAACGGGCGGGCCGGGCGAAGGGGCCCGCCAGCCCCAGACTCAGCGCGCGCGGCAGCGGCAACCTGCCGAGCAGCCGTCGGACCGCCCGGCCACGGTGGGCCAGTGGCGTCCGGCCCACGGCGATCGCCTCGACCGTGCGCAGCCTCCCGGCCCGTAGCGCGGGGGCCAGCGCCGTCGCCCCGACCACGGCCAGTGCGCCGGCCGGGACGGCCAGATCGATCCACGGCGCGACGGTCGACGAGCCGGCGCCATAGGCGCGCTGGGCGTCGCCCAGGGCCGGGACCGCCATCAGATTGCCGAGCACGACACCGAGAGCGGTGCCGACCGAGGCGGGGATCAGCGCCTGGGCGACGTAGGCGCGGACCACCTGTGCCGGGGTGAAGCCCAGGGACTTCAGGATGCCGATGCGCCTGGTCGCGGAGCCGACCGCGCCGCTGACCACGGTGCCGATGACCAGCACCGACATGACCAGGCCGAGCACCCCGAAGGCGATCACGAAGGGGACGAAGGTCGCCTCGGTGCGGTCCGCGGACCGTTCGGTCTGCAGATAGGAGGAGGCCCCGGTCAGCGACCTGGGGGCCACAGCGGTCTCGACCGCCTTGCGGTCGGCGGCGACCTGGGCGTCGGTGGCGGCGCTGTGGAAGCGGTAGAGCATCTGCAGGCCGGGCCTGCTGCCCGGGGCGGTCAGGGCCGCGAGCTGCGCCGGGGAGACCCAGGCGTCCGCGGTCGCGGTCACCGACCGGGCCAGCCCCACGACGGTCAGCACCGGCTTGCCCGGCAGGTCGGGGAAGGACATCCGGTCGCCCACACCCAGCGGCGTGTTCTGGTCGCTGAGCACGATCTGCCCGCTGCCCGTGGCCCAGTGGCCCGCGGTGAGGGACAGGTCGTCGACCGCTCCACCGGTGTCCGCCCGGCCGACCACGCTCATCTCGGGCATGACGCCGCCCACCGGCATCCGCGACTTGTTGGCGCCGATCCGCGGGGACAGCGACCGCACCGGGTAGGGCCCCGCGGCGGCGGTCACGCCGTCGAGGTGCGCCGTCGCCGCCACCTGCGCGGGGGCCTCGGCCGGGTCGAACCAGGCCGTCAGATGCGCGCCGCGCTGCTTGGCGAAGGCGTGCTCGAACGGCGCCCGGGAGGCCACCAGCAGCCCGGTCGCCAGCACCGCCGCGGCCACCGCCATCGTCGTGGTCAGCACCATCACCAGGGTCTGTATCCGGCGTCGGCCGACCCCGGCGCGGACCACTTTGCCGAGCGCGCTCATCCGGCGACCGCCCGCAGGACGTCGCGCGCGATCCGGCCGTCGACCAGCTCGACGGTGCGGGTCGCGCAGGAAGCGGCGAGGGCGGTGTCATGGGTGACCAGCACGATCGTCTGCCCCTCCTGGTTCAGCTCGGCCAGCAGGTCCCTGACCTCCGCCGCAGAGGCGCTGTCCAGCGCACCGGTCGGCTCGTCGGCCAGCAGCAGGTGCGGACGGTTCATCAGGGCCCTTGCCACTGCGACCCGTTGACGCTCTCCGCCGGAGAGGCGGCCGGGGAAGGCGCGGGCGTGCCGGGCGATGCCCAGGCGCCCCAGCAACTCGGCCGCCCGGTGGCGGGCCAGGGCGCGCGGCCGGCCCGCGAGCTGGGCCGGCAGCAGGACGTTGTCCTCCACGGTCAGGTCGTCCAGCAGGTTGAAGAACTGGAAGACCATCCCGATCCGTTCCCTGCGGTACTTCGCCAGTGCGGCCTCGCCCAGCCGGTCCAGGCGAAGTCCGCCCACGGCCACGGTGCCCTCGGACGGCCGGTCCAGCCCGGCGATCATGTTGAGCAGGGTGGACTTGCCGCTGCCCGAGGGCCCGAGCACCGCCAGTGCCTCGCCGGCGTTCACCTCCAGGTCCACACCCGCCAGCGCCGGGCGTTCTTCGTCGTACTTCTTGCTCACGTCGCGGATCTCGATGATCGGCGCGGTCACGGGTCCTCCACGGGTCGGGGGGAAACGGCCGGGGCGCCGCTCGTGCGGCGCTCTCCTCAATGCCGTCGAAGAAGCGATGCCATCGAAGAGGCGATGCCATCGAAGAGGCGATGCCATCGAAGAGGCGATGCCGCCCAAGAGGCGATGCCGCCGAAGAAGCGATGCCACCGAAGAAGCTAGGAACAGACCGGAGTTCGCCGACACGGGGCTGAGCGGGCTCTTGGAGGTGTAGCTGGCTACATCCCGGTTTCGGGGCTCAGGACGCATGCCGGCCGATCCTGCCGCCCCGCACACTGGTCCGGACCGACAGGGGAGGAGAACGGACGTGAGCCGTAGTGCGATCACCCCGGGCAGGTGGCCCCGAGGGCGGGCCCGGACGCAGCCGCCCGCGCGGCGGGGTGCGGAGGAGCTGGAACCGGAGCCTTCGCGGGTCGGCAGCGGAGTCCTGGCGGCGGTCCGGCTGCTCGCGATCTGGGGCGTCAGCCTGCTGGGGGCCGCGGCGCTGTTGGCTGTTCCAGGGCTGATGCTGGTCAACCAGCTCACCGTGGGACAGCCGTTCGAACCGTCGATGGCCGTGATGACGAGCAGCGTCGGCAAGGACAGGTACGGACTGTGGCTGCTGACGATCCTCACCCTGGTCCCCTGCGCGGTACTGGGGGTGCGCGGGCTGGTCCGCAGCAGTGGCGCCGATCAGGACGGCAAGGCCGCCCAGGGTGCGGGCGGGGCGGCGCTGCTCGTACCCCCGGTCCTGACGCTGGCCGCTCTGGCGGTCCACAGCGGGCCGCTGCCCGGCGGTGACCACGGCGTCGTCTGGCTCAGTCTGCCGCTGCTCCCGTGCAGCGTGCTGGGCATGCGCTGGGTGGCAGGACTGCATCGGAGGATGGCGGGTTCGTGGAGCGGGGTGCCCGTCCCGGTGCCCTACCGTGCCGCGCCCGCACCCGCCACCGGGGACCGACTGCGATGGCCGGCGCGATGGGGACGAGCGTGGCTGTGGACGCGCTGGGTGTTGACCGACCCGGCGACCTGGCGTGACCTGCTGTGGACCTCCTTCACCGGAGGTGTGGGCTGTGTCCTCGCCGCACTGGCCGCCGCTCCCGTCTACGTGGCGGTGCAGCTGCTGAGCACGTTCCTCAGTTCCGCCACGGTGAATCCCGCCAACGTGCACGTGTTCCTGGTCGTGCTCACGGTGACGACGGCGCTGCTGGTGGTGCTGCCGTTCGTGCTGTGGGCCGCGCCCCGGCTGATGCTCGGGTACGGCCGGTCGGCCCGCTATCTGCTGGGCCCGAGCCGGCAGGAGGAGCTGGCGCAGCGCGTCGACCACCTGGCCCAGACCCGGTCCGACACCCTCGACGCCGGGGCTGCCGAGATGCGCCGGATCGAACGCGACCTGCACGACGGCGCGCAGGCCCGGCTGGTGGCCATGGGCATGGCCCTGGACACGGCGCAGCACCTGGTGGTCAGCAACCCCGAGGCCGCGCGGACCCTGCTGGCCGAGGTCAAGGAGTCCTCGGCAAAGGCGCTCGCCGAACTGCGCGATCTGGTCCGAGGCATCCACCCGCCGGTGCTGGCCGACCGGGGCCTGGCCGATGCGGTCCACGCGCTCGCCCTGGACCTGCCGCACCAGGTGCACTTCACTGCCGAGCTGCCGGGCCGGGTGCCGGCTCCGGTGGAGTCGGCGGCTTATTTCGCGGTGAGCGAGCTGCTGGCCAATGTGACCAAGCATGCCGAGGCCCGCCAGATCTGGATCGAGATCGGCCATGACGGCGCCCCTGGAATGGGTACGCTACGGATCACCCTCACCGACGACGGCCGGGGCGGGGCCGATCCGGCCGACGGCACCGGCCTGCGCGGTGTCGAGCGCCGCCTCGCCGCCTTCGACGGCATACTCGCCGTCAGCAGCCCGCCCGGCGGTCCGACCATCGTGAACATGGAGATCCCGTGCGCGTTGTCATCGCCGAAGACCTCTTCCTCCTGAGGGACGGCCTGACGCGCCTGCTGGAGGCACACGGATTCGAGGTGGCGGCCGCCGTCGACAACGGACCCGACCTGCTGGCCGCGGTGGCGGCCGAGAGACCGGACGCGGCGATCGTGGACGTACGGCTGCCGCCGACCTTCACCGACGAGGGCCTGCGTGCCGCGCTGGAGGCCCGACGGCTCTCCCCGGGGCTTGCGGTGTTGGTGCTCTCGCAGTATGTCGAGCAGTTGTACGCCCGCGAATTGCTTGCCGCGGGCCAAGGCGGCACCGGCTACCTGCTCAAGGACCGGGTGATGGACGGTGGCCAGTTCGTCGACGCGGTACGGCGCGTGGCGACGGGCGGTACCGCGATGGACCCCGAGGTGATCGCCCGTCTGCTGGCCCACAACTCGGCCGACGACGCGGTGGCCGCGCTCACGCCCCGCGAGCTGGAGGTGCTCTCGCTGATGGCGGAGGGGCGCTCGAACGCGGCCATCGCGCAGCAACTGGTGATCACTGAGCGGTCGGTGTCCAAACACACGGCCTCGATCTTCACGCGGCTCGGCCTGCAGCCCTCCGACGACGACAACCGGCGCGTCCTCGCGGTGCTGGCGTACCTCAACCGCTGAGCGATCCTGGGGGCGCAGCCATCACGCCGTTGTGTCCGGGCCGAACGGTGAGGGCACGAACTTGTGGCCGTCGAGCTGTCATGAGGAGGATCGCCGTACCGGGCCAGTAGGTTGGGCGGATGCCCACGCATCCGGTGATCCTGCTGCTGTCGGGGAGCTTGAGGTCCGGCTCCACCAACGAGTCCGTACTGCGCACCGCGCAGGCCGTGGCACCCTGAACTCCGCGCGGGCGGCGCTCGCGGCCTGCACGCCGTGCAGGGCCGCCACCACCTCGCCGGCCAGGATCCGCTGAGGTCGGGTCGATGCCGTACTTGACGACCAACGGCCGCCCCGCCGCCCGCGCGGTCTCGATCCGCTCGACCAGCGCCGACGCGGAGGGGATCAGGTTGACCGAGCGCCCCTCGATCAGCGTGGCCTGCTCCTGGGGAGTCGGATCGGACAGGTCCGGGGAGCGCCGGGCGGTCGTCTCGTCGAGCAGCCGGGCGACCGTACGGTCCGCGGCCAGGTCCGCTTCTCCGAGGAGGTGCAGGACACGGCTGACGGACTCGCTCAGGCGGCTCATGACGAGAGGCGCTCCCGATCGGAGGGGATCGACCGGTATGGCTGGAGGCCGCAACGTATCAGCGGCGTACGGCACTTTCACCGGAATTTGTCCGGGGCGCCACCCACACTGCCCGGCCCGGCGGGCCGGGCAGTGGTGGGTCAGCCCGCCGTCAGTTCCGTGAGGGGCAGCGTGTGCTGCGTGTGGACCACCTTCGCGCGTAGATAGCGCACGTTCTGGGCCGTGGTGAAGACACCCGTGGGGACGCGGTGGGTGACCGTGAGGCCCAGGGCGCGGAGCTGGCCCGCCTTGTCCGGGTTGTTGGAGAGCAGGTCCAGGCTGTCGATGCCGAGGGCGCGGAGCATCTGCGCGGCGGCGGTGTAGTCGCGGGCGTCCTCCGGCAGGCCGAGCGCGGCGTTCGCCTCGTAGGTGTCCAGGCCCTGGTCCTGGAGGGCGTAGGCGTCGAGCTTGTTGTAGAGGCCGATGCCGCGGCCCTCCTGGCGGAGGTAGAGCAGGATGCCGCCCTGGTCGGCGATGCGCTCCACCGCCTCGCGCAGCTGGGGGCCGCAGTCGCAGCGGGCCGAGCCGAAGACGTCGCCGGTCAGGCACTCGGAGTGCAGGCGAACCAGTGGCGGGCGGTCGGTGGCGGGCTCGCCGAGGATCACGGCCACGTGCTCCTGGCCGTCGGCCAGGCCGTGGAAGGTGACCAGGTCGGCGGTGACCGTGTAGCCGTCGCCGAAGCGGAGCGGGACCGTCACGCGGGTGCGGACCGTGGCGGTGGGGAGGTCGGTCGTCTGGCTGCTGTCACTGCCGGCAGTGGATGCCGTGGCGTTGCGTGGGTCGCGCATGTCTGTCGTCTTTCTCCGATCCGGCGGGTTGCGGGTGCGGAGGGTGCGCCCCATGCTTCAGATTTGAAGCACAACCTCGGTCGGAGACTCTAACCCTGCTTTAATGTTCAAGCAACCTCATTTGGTGGTTACGCCGAGGACGAACGCCGGCGCCACGGCAGCTCGCCGCACGTGGGCCGCTCCTCGTCTCCCTGGAGCGCCTCGGTGATCCGGTCGGAGATCGCCTCCAGCTGGGCCACCTGTTCCGGCGTGAGGTGGTCGAAGACGGCTGCGCGGACCGTCTCGACATGGCCCGGCGCCGTACGCTCCAGAAGTGCCATGCCCGCGTCCGTGAGGACCGCGATGCTGCCGCGCTTGTCGGTCGGGCACCCCTCCCGGCGGACGATGCCGTCCTTCTCCAGGCGGGTGACGACGTAGGTCAGCCGGCTGCGCGTGATCTTCGTCGCCTCGGCGAGGTCGGTCATCCGCAACTGGTGGCCGGGCGCGTCGGAGAGATGGGCCAGGACGGAGTAGTACAGGTGCGGCATGCCGGCCTCCTGCTGGAGCTGCCGGTCGATCGTGTCCTCCAGGAGCCACGACGCGGCGAGGTAGGAGCGCCAGGCGCGCTCCTCCTCCGGGGTGAGCCAGCGGGTCGTCATACTGGCAGTGTAGTTACTGTTTAAAAGTTGAACCAAGCTGGCCGAGTCGAACCAAGCTGAGCGAGTCGAAGCAAGCTGAGCGAGTCGAAGCAAGCCGGCCGAGTCGAAGCAAGCTGAGCGAGTCGAACTAAGCAGGCCCGAGCACAGGAGCGCCCCCATGGCCCACCCCTACGTCCTGTTGTCCGCCGCCGTCTCCCTCGACGGCTTCCTGGACGACACCGGGCCCGAGCGGCTCCTGCTGTCCGGACCCGAGGACTTCGACCGGGTCGACGAGGTGCGGGCGGACAGCGACGCGATCCTGGTCGGCGCGGGGACGCTGCGCACCGACAATCCGCGGTTGCTGGTCAACTCGGCCGAACGGCGGGCGGCCCGGGTGGCCGCCGGGCTGCCGGAGTACCCGCTGAAGGTCACGGTCAGCGCGTCGGGGGACCTCGATCCCGATGCCCGTTTCTGGCACACAGGCGGCGCGAAGACCGTCTATACGACGGACAAGGGCGCGGAGCGGCTGCACGGGCTGCTGCCGGCGGGCGTGGAGGTGGTCGCGCTCGGCCCGGACGTGGAGTGGCGGGCCGTGCTCGGCCATCTGGGCGAGGTCAAGGGCGTGCGGCGGCTGATGGTCGAGGGCGGCGGGCGCGTCCACACGCAGCTGCTGCAGCAGGGGCTCGCGGACGAGCTGCAGCTCGTGGTCGCCCCGCTGTTCGTGGGGGAGGCGGAGGCGCCGCGGATGTTCGGGCCGGGGGCGTACCCGCCCGGGCGTATGCGGCTGGTGGAGACGCGGCCGGTCGGGGACGTCGTGCTGATGCGCTACGTGCCCACGGCGCCCGGCACCGGGCAGCGCGCCTCCGCCGCGGACCGGCGGTGGCTGGAGACGGCCTGCGAGCTGGCCGCGCAGTGCCCGCCGTCCGAGACGGCCTTCAGCGTGGGGGCGGTGATCGTCGCGGCCGACGGTACGGAGCTGGCGCGGGGGCACTCCCGGGAGGGCGGCGACCCCGTGGTCCATGCGGAGGAGGCGGCGCTGGCGAAGCTCGGCCCGGCGGATCCGCGGCTGGCCGGCGCAACGGTGTACAGCAGCCTGGAACCGTGCGCCCGCCGCGCCTCCCGGCCCGCACCGTGCGCCCGGCTGATCCTGGACGCCGGGGTACGACGGGTGGTCACGGCCTGGCGTGAACCGGACACGTTCGTGCAGTCGGCCGACGGCAACGCGCTGCTGGCGGCTGCGGGGGTGGACGTGCTGCTCCTTCCGGAGTACGAGGCCTGTGCGATGGCCCCGAACGCCCATCTGCTGCCCCCGGCGACCCGCTCCTGACGGCACCGTGGGGGCACCGTGAGTGCATGACCCCGTGGCCGTGAAAGGGTCGGTGGAGGCCGGAAAACGCTGGTGAGGGGCCATGGGCGTAAAACCGGTGTGCTCCGTGTCGCGCGCATGGCGTACACTGGTTTCACCGACGCGGGGTGGAGCAGCTCGGTAGCTCGCTGGGCTCATAACCCAGAGGTCGCAGGTTCAAATCCTGTCCCCGCTACTGATGGCCGAGGGCCGGAATCCGAAAGGGTTCCGGCCCTCGGTTTTTCCTTGCCCCCCGGTACCCCGCGCCCCGGCATCCCTGGTTCCCGGCGTTCAACCGCCCGTTCGTGTCACCGTTGCATACGCCGATCGGCCCTCAGCGGTCGCCTCCCGCCGTCCCCGCGGGAAAGCCTGGACGGGTGGTGCAGCAAGCAGGCGCGTGGCGGTCGCAGGAGCCGTACGACCAGGAGGACGACGGCCGTGACCGGTCCGGCGGCCGACTGCCCGGCGACCCGGTGGCCGACCTCGGTGTGGGAGACGCCACACCGCCGATGCCCGTCGGGTCCGAGACCCGCCGGATCTCGTACGCGCGCGCGTTCCTGCGTGCCCTGCCCGCGCTGCTCGTCGTCGCGGGCGCCTGCCACGACTACTTCACCCCGTCCGACTTCAGGGCGGGTCCCCTCTTCACCGCCGCCCCCCTGGTGGCCGCACCGCTCTACTCGCTGCCCGGCACCGTTCTCACCGGCGTGGCCGCCGTCGTCGCCGTCCTCGCGGTCCACCTCGGGCTCGGCATCCTCGGGCAGGCCGACGCGGTCACCGAGGTGATCACCATCGTCACCGTCGCCGTGCTGGCCGTCCTGGTCAACGTGCTCGTCCGCCGCAACGACGAACGCCTCGCCTCCGCCCATGAGATCGCCGAGGCTGCCCAGCGCGCCGTGCTGCCCGAACCCGCCGGACGGATCGGCGGGTTCGACATCGCCGCCCGGTACGAGGCGGCACAGGCGGGCGCCTTCATCGGCGGCGACCTGTACGCCGTGCAGGACTCCCCGCACGGCGTCCGGCTCGTCGTCGGGGACGTGCGCGGGAAGGGAATGGGGGCGGTGGCCGCCGTCGCCGTCGTCATCGGCGCCTTCCGGGAGGCCGCGGAACAGGAGTCCACGCTGGAGGCCGTCGCCCAGCGCCTGGAGCGGGCGTTGTTGCGCGAGGGCACCCGGCGCGACCGGATCGACGCGTTCGAGGGGTTCACCACCGCGGTGCTCGCCGAGATCCCGCACGGCGGCGGACGCGTCCGCATCGTCAGCCGAGGCCACCCCGCACCGCTGCTGCTGCACCCGGACGGCACCCTGAGCGAGCTGGCGCCCCCCGAGCCCGCGCTGCCGCTGGGTATGGGCGACCTCGGCATATGGCCCGACCGGGCGAAGGAGTGGGACTTCCCGCCCGGGGCGACGCTGCTCTTCTTCACCGACGGCGTCTCGGAGGCACGCGATGCGCACGGCGAGTTCTACGACCCCGCAGGCCGCCTCGTCGGCCGCGTCTTCCCCGGGCCCGCCGCACTCCTGGCCGCCGTCACCGAGGAGGTCGCCCGCCACACCGGCGGCCGTGCCACGGACGACATGGCCGTGCTGGCCGTACGCCGCCCCGAGCACCCGTCGCCGTCGTCACGCCAGGTGATCATCTGACGCCCCTCCGCTCAACAACTGACATACTGTCAATATCTGTGAGACTCCT
The DNA here is from genome assembly GCF_040298185.1 of Streptomyces sp. NPDC001634. Lineage (NCBI taxonomy): Bacteria > Bacillati > Actinomycetota > Actinomycetes > Kitasatosporales > Streptomycetaceae > Streptomyces > Streptomyces sp. NPDC001634. Next base: position 33,158 of record NZ_JBEOZU010000067.1, read on the forward strand.
GAGGTGGGAGCAACTCGCCCGTTTTCTGCCGTTCATGGCGTGAAAGTCCTGGCCAGGGGCGTTAATGATCTAGGTCGAACGGCTTGGAATCCGGCCCCCGCGTCTATTAACGTTCGATAACGCAGCGCGGTCGTCCCAGCCGTCACAAGAGGCGGCTCCGTGCGCGTGTGCCGAATCCCGCAAGGGAGCCGGGGAACCACCACCTTGGGGTGAATCGAGCGGATGCCGCCGTGGAAGCACGGCAGGTATACGCGCGTAGGAGACCTTCCTGCTCCGAACCCGTCAGCTAACCCGGTAGGCGAGAAGGAAGGAAAGGAGTGCGCCCACGTGGCGTCCAACCCGCCTGCCCAGAGCACCTCGTTCGCCCCGAACGGAACTCAGACGTTCGGTTTCGCACCTGGCACCGACGAGGGCCCCTGGGAGGAGTGGAACCCCACCGAGGAGTCGCTCCGCCCCGTCCGCGGCCGGCACCGCGTCACCAAGCAGCGCGGAGGCGGACTCGCGCGCAGCTCCACCGTTCTGGGCGTCGGCGTGATGGCCGCCGTCGGCGCGGGCGGCATGGCCACCGCGCAGTCGGGCAAGCCTCCGGTGTCCATATCCCTGCCGGACCTCTCCTCGCTCACGCACTCGGCCAAGGCGCTCATCGGCGAGGACGCCGGCGCCCCCAAGGGCTCCGCCACCCCGCTCAGCGCCGCGGGCGTGACCACCGCCGACGCCGCCGCGGGCAACTCCGGCGCGGGCGAGGCGCTGCGCGCCCGCATCATCGAGCAGGCCGCCTCCCAGCAGGACCGGATCGACAAGGCCGCCGCGCAGGCCGCTGAGGACGCCGCCGCGAAGAAGGCCGCCGAGGCCGCGGCCAAGGCGCAGGAGGACGCGAAGGCCAAGGCCGCCGCCGACAAGAAGCAGGCGGAGGAGGAGGCCAAGCAGAAGGCCGAGGCGGCACGGCTGGCCGAGCTGGCCAAGCAGTACACGCTGCCGACGTCCTCGTACACGCTGACCTCCCGCTTCGGTGACGCCGGTGCCATGTGGTCCTCCGGCTACCACACCGGTCTCGACTTCGCCGCGCCCACGGGCACGCTCATCAAGGCGATCCACAGCGGCACCATCACGCAGGCGGGCTGGGCCGGCTCGTACGGCTACCGCACGGTCCTCACCCTCGACGACGGCACCGAGCTGTGGTTCTGCCACCAGTCGTCGATCAGCGTCAGCGTGGGGCAGAAGGTGTCCACGGGCGACGTCATCGGCCGCGTGGGCGCGACCGGCAACGTGACCGGGCCGCATCTGCACCTGGAGGTCCACCCGAACGGCGGCGCCGCCATCGACCCGATGGCGTGGCTGCAGGGCAAGGGCCTCAACCCCTGACACCTCTTCTCATCCGAACCCCGGCGGCCCTGGCGCACACCCCCCGACGCCAGGGCTGTCGGCTTGGCGCCCTGAACCGGAATTCTGGAATCTGCTTGTTTACGGGGACTTTGCGGCTGTTCCGGAAGATATCGATCCGGCCCGGGCGTTGAAGAAGAGCATGACTTCCCTTCGCAAGCTCGGCTCCTCCGACCTCGAGGTCTTCCCGCTCTCCCTCGGCGGCAACGTCTTCGGCTGGACCGCCGACGAGGCGCAGTCCTTCGCCGTGCTCGACGCCTACGTGGCGGCGGGCGGCAACTTCGTCGACACGGCCGACTCGTACTCGGCCTGGATTCCCGGCAACAAGGGCGGCGAGTCCGAGACCCTCATTGGCAAGTGGGCCAAGGCCCGCGGCAACCGCTCCGACGTGGTCATCGCGACCAAGGTCAGTCAGCACCCCGACTACAAGGGCCTGACCGCCGCGAACATCAAGGCCGCGGCCGACGCGTCCCTGCGCCGCCTGGACACCGACCACATCGACCTCTACTACACGCACTTCGATCAGCCGGAGGTGCCCGTCGAGGAGATCATCGGCGCGCTCGACGAGCTGGTGAAGGCGGGCAAGGTGCGCGCCATCGGCGCCTCCAACATCTCCGCCGAGCGCCTCCAGGAGTCCCTCGACTTCTCCGACCGCGAGGACCTGGCGCGGTACGTGGCGCTGCAGCCGCACTACAACCTGGTCTCGCGCGACACCTACGAGGGCGCGCTGCGGGACGTCGTCTCCCGTGCGGGCCTCGCGGCCGTTCCGTACTTCTCCCTCGCGGCCGGCTTCCTGACGGGCAAGTACCGGCCGGGTACGACGGTGGACTCGGCGCGGGCCGCCGGTGCGGGCAAGCATCTGGAGACGGAGCGCGGCCGGCGCGTCCTGGCAGCCCTCGACGAGGTCGCGCAGGCGCGGGACGCGGAGCTCGCCACGGTGGCCCTGGCCTGGCTGGCGGCCCAGCCGACGATCGCGGCCCCGATCGCCTCGGCCCGCACGGTGGAACAGCTGCCGGCACTGCTGGCGGTGGCGGATGTGACGCTGACGGAGGAGGAGCTGAAGCGCCTCACCGAGGCGTCCGCGTAGCGAGCCCTTTCAGCCTCCTGCTTCAACGCCTTACTTCAACCCCTTGCTTCAACCCCCTTACTTCAACCCGTTATGAGCGGTACGGGTTGTACCCGGGATACGGCACCGCCGTCGTACCGTGCGCCGACGCCCAGTACGGCGGCGGCGCACCGTACACCGGCGCGTATCCGTACCCCGGCCAGGCCGCCGGAGCCGTTGCCGGCGGAGCCACCGGCGTCATGGCCCTCGCGGCGTGCTCCAGCGCCGGCCGTGCCACCCCCCGCCGTGCCCACAGCGCGGAGAGCAACTCCTGTTCCCGTGCGACGAAGTCGGCTCCCGCCCGCCCCCGGCGCCCCCGGTGGCGCAGGAACGCCAGCGACGTCGCATACGCCTCGTACTCCGCGACCGAGCGCGCCGCCGCTCGGCCGGCGTGGTGCCCCGCGTACTCCCGGGCCAGCCGGCGCGCCCGCATGGAGCCGAGGACGAACGGCTCCACCGGCCCCAGCCAGCCGGCCACCGCGTACGCCGGCAACTCCTCCCGCACGGTCCGCAGCTCCCGCTGCCGCGTCCAGACGACCAGCCAGGTCAGCAGCCCGAACGCGGGCGCCATGAAGGACGCGTAGACCGCGAAGAACCCGTACTGGCCGAACGACGACGACCCGTTCCACATGGCGTGCATGCCCATCGCGAGCAGCAGCCCGCCCAGCGGCATCAGTACCCGGCGCACGTGCTGGCGCTCCGCCGACAGCGCGGCGATGCCGAAGCCGATACCGGTGAGCACGGTGAACAGCGGGTGCGCGAAGGGCGACATCACCACCCGTACGAAGAAGGTCGCAGCCGTCACGGACGCCAGCCCGCGTTCGCCGTTCAGCTGGTCCGTGCCGAAGGCCGTGCCCAGGTAGAGGATGTTCTCCGTGAAGGCGAAGCCGGTCGCGGTGACCCCGGCTATCACCACCCCGTCGACGATCCCGGTGAAGTCCCGTCTGCGGAAGAGGAAGACCAGCAGCACGGCCGCCGCCTTCGCGGACTCCTCGACGATGGGCGCTATGACGGTGGCGCCGAGCGTGTCGGCGCTGTTCGGGTCGGCGGTCGCGGTCGCGATCCATCTGGTGGCGAAACTGTTCGCGACGATGGCTATGAGCGCGGCCGCGCATGCTCCCCAGGCGAAGGCGAAGAGCAGGTTCCGCCAGGGCCCGGGCTCGACCCGGTCCAGCCAGCGGAACGCGGCGATGAGCAGCGGCACGGGCAGGACCGCGAGGCCCAGCCCGACCAGGAAGCCCTCGGTACCGGTCTGCTGTCGTACGAGGGCGAGGATGACGAGGCCGGACAGGGCGAGAAGTGTGATCAGCGCCCCGTAGCGCACCCAGCGCCTCTGCCACCAGTGCGCGTGCCCGAGCATGCGTCCTCCGGCATTGCCGTCGGGGTGCGTCGGATACGAGGAAAAGGTGGCCACGGCATCGACCCTAACGAGACGGGGGCGCCGCCCGCGACAGTGCCGGGCGGGGCTCGCGGAGGCGCTCAGTCGTCGGCGGAGGGCTGGTTCCGGTGCGGTACGCGCCGGAACAGCAGGTCGTTCACGACATGACCCTTGTCCAGTCCCTGGCCCTCGAAACGGGTCAGCGGGCGGAAGCCGGGGCGGGGCGCGTAACCGCCGTCCGGCTGTGTGTTCTCGAAATCCGGGTGCGCGGTCAGCACTTCGAGCATCTGCTCGGCGTACGGCTCCCAGTCCGTCGCGCAGTGCACCAGCGCGCCCGGCTTGAGGCGGGTGGCGGCGAGCGTGAGGAACTCGGGCTGGATGAGCCGCCGCTTGTGGTGGCGCTTCTTGGGCCAGGGGTCGGGGAAGTAGACGCGCAGACCGTCGAGGGAGTCGGGCCCGAGCATCTCGCGGAGCAGGATGATCGCGTCGCCGTTGCCGACACGGACGTTGGTCAGTCCGTTCCGGTCGGCGATGCTCAGCAGATTGCCCTGGCCGGGAGTGTGCACATCGACGGCGAGGATGTTGGTGTCCGGGTCGGCGGTGGCCATCTGCGCGGTGGCCTCGCCCATGCCGAACCCGATCTCCAGCACGACGGGGTGCGTGTTCCCGAACAACTCGGCGGGCTCGAGGGTCCGCTGTCCGTCGATGTCCAGCCCCCACTTGGGCCACAGCCGCTGCAGCGCGTCCGCCTGCCCGGCCGTCACACGGCTCCGCCGCGGCTGAAAACTCCGGATCCGCCGCTCGAAGTGCGACCCGGCGGGATCGGCCTTGGGCCCGTCGGGGAACCGGGGCACACCCTTGGCCCGGGTGTGGCGAATGGACATACCGGGGGCACCGCCGGACGGACCGCCCGGGGCGGCCCGGTGGTCGTCGGGAGCGAAGTCGAGGGAGTCAGACACAGTGGGACCAATTTTACGGGGAGGCCGACCTGAACCAGCCCAGCCGAATCCAGCCCGTCGTGGGGGCCCCTGCTCGAGCGAAGCCGAGAGCTTGGGGGAGCTTGAGGACGAGGCCGGTAAGGCCGAGGCGGGGGTCCGGGGGCGCAGCCCCCAGGCAGGGTCCGGGGACGCAGTCCCCGGCTCAGCCCCGGCCCAGCGCAGCCAGCGCCCGACGCGCCACCTCCCGCCCGATCGGCAGCGAAGCGGTGGCCGCGGGCGACGGCGCGTTCAGCACATGCACCACCCGCGCTGCCTCCCGGATCAGAAAGTCGTCCACGAGTGTCCCGTCCCGCAGCACGGCCTGCGCCCGCACCCCCGCCGCCGCCGGGACCAGATCGTCCGGTCCGACCACGGGCAACAGCCTGCGCACCGCCTCCGTGAACGCCCCCTTCGACACCGACCGCCGCAGCTCCCCCGCCCCGTACCGCCAGTGCCGCCGCGCTATCCGCCACGACCCCGGCCACGCGACCGTCGCGCCCAGCTCCCGCGGTCGTACGACCCCCCAGCCGTACCCCTCGCGGGCCAGCGCCGGCACCGCGTTCGGCCCGATGTGCACCTCTCCGTCGGTACCCCGGGTCAGATGCACCCCGAGGAACGGGAACGCCGGATCCGGCACCGGATACACCAGCCCCCGCACCAGCTCGGGTCGCGCCAGTGCGTAGTACTCACCCCGGAACGGCACGATCCGCATCCCCGGGTCGTCCCCGGTCAGCCGGGCCACCTCGTCACAGTGCAGCCCGGCGCAGTTGACCAGCACACGCGCGCGCAGGACCGTCCCGTCCGCCGTTTGCACGGCGACCCCCAGCGACGGGCGCCGGTCGATCCGTACGACCTCCGCCCCGTACCGGATCTCCGCCCCGGAGGCCTCCCCGAGCTGCCGGGCGACCGCCACGAAGTCACAGATCCCCGTGGTCCCGACGTGTATGGCCGCGAGTCCCCGCACCTCCGGCTCGTACTCCGTGATCTGGGCCGGGCCCAGCTCCCGCACCGGAATGCCGTTCTCCCGGCCGCGCTGGACGAGTGCGTGCAGACGTGGCAGCTCCTCGCGCTCCGTGGCGACGATCAGCTTGCCGGTGACGGCGTGGGCGATGCCGTACTCCGCGCAGAACTTGACCATCTCGGCGGCGCCCCGCACCGCGTACTGCGCCTTCAGTGAACCGGGGCGGTAGTAGATCCCGCTGTGGATGACCCCGCTGTTGCGCCCCGTCTGGTGGCGGGCCGGGCCCGCCTCCTTCTCCAGGACCGTCACCCGCGTGCCCGGAGCGGCACGCGTGATCGCATACGCCGTCGACAGACCGACGATTCCGCCACCGATCACCAGCACGTCGCAGTCGTAAGCGATCTCCCGCACCTGATCCACCTCCCGGTTTCGATAGTGCACTGCGCCACTGACAATGCCCTCAAACCCGGGAGGCGCGTCACCGGCGAAGCGCCTACGCCGGAGCCATCAGCAGAGGCCGTGCCCGCTCCCGCAGCTCCACCACGCGCGGTTCGTCGCCGTACGGCTCCAGCCGGTGCAGAAGATCCCTCACGTACTCCGTGGTGCGTGCCGACGATATGCGCCCGGCGACCTCCACCGCCCGCACGCCCTGCTCGCACGCCGCGTCCAGGTTGCCCGACTCCAGCTCGGCGACCGCCGACACGACCAGGCGCAGCCCGTGGGAACGCACGAACTCCTCCGTGGGCCGGGACAGGGCCTGCTCGGTGAAGCGGCGGACCTGGCGGGGGGCCTTGAGGTCGCGGTAGCACTCGGCGGCGTCGGCCGCGAAGCGGTCGTACGAGTAGAAGCCGAGCCAGGACGGGTCGTTGTCGCCTTCGCGGGCCCGCTCCAGCCAGCCCTCGGCGGCCTTCAGGGCCGCGCCGGCCGCCTGGGCGTCACCCGCGCGCGCGTGCGCGCGCGCCTCGACGAGACGGAAGAAGCTCATGGTGCGGGCCGTGGCCAGACCGCGGTTGCGCTCCAGGGCGGCCTGGGCGAGGTCGACGCCCTCGTCGCCGAAACCGCGGTAGGTCGCCTGGAGCGACATGGAGGCCAGGACATAGCCCCCGAGCGGCACGTCGGCGGCCGCGCGCGCGAGGCGCAGCGCCTGGATGTAGTAGCGCTGGGCGGCCTCCTGCTGGCCGGTGTCGAAGGCCATCCAGCCGGCGAGGCGCGTCAGTTCGGCGCTCGCACCGAACAGCGCCCGGCCCACTTCGTCCGAGTACGAGCCGAGCAGCAGCGGTGCCGCCTCCACTCGTAAGCACTCGGGCACCATCGAGGAACGCCAGTCGCCGCCCCCGTACTTGGAATCCCAGCGCCTGGCGTCCTCCGCGGCCTCGCGCAGCTTCTGCACATCGCTGTGGCCGACCTTCAGCGGTGCTCCGGACCCCTCGCCGGGGCCCGGATCGCGCGCCACCGAACTGTCGGCCGGGGTTATCAGCCAGCGGGAAGCAGGGGTCGCGTAAGCGCTCACTGCGAACGATCCGGCCAGCGACTGCCAGATGCCGCCGCTGCCGGCCCGGCGCCCGGCGAGGTCGAGGCGGTACAGCTCCGTCGCCGACTTCACCGCCTGTCCTACGTCCCGGGGGAAGGCGAGGCCCACTTCCGGTGCGGGATCCGCGTCCGCCAGACCGATCTCGTGGAGCGGTACGGGGCGGCCGAGCTTCTGGCCGATGGCCGCGGCGATGAGGTGCGGCGCGGCGCCCTGAGGCACCATGCCCTTCGACACCCAGCGCGCCACCGAGGTCTTGTCGTAGCGAAGAGTCAACCCGCGTTGAGCGCCAAGATCGTTGACGCGTCGCGCGAGTCCTGCGTTGCTGATTCCCGCGAGGGCGAGAACGGCGCCGAGTTTTTCGTTCGGCCCGCGTTGCTCCCTGGACATGCGCCACCCCTCGACACAGACGGCTGCCGCGGCGGTGGCATAACCGCGCGGCATTCGTAAACCCAGCGTAGTTCGCCGCATCCCATGCGTTAAGGGGCGTAAATCCGGTTGGCGGGATTGTGGTCCGCACCTCTGTACGGAGTGTTGCCGCGTGCTCCCGGTGTGTGGCCGTGCGCCCGTCCGTGCGCTCTTCTCCGGCCACCGGGGGAGCGATTCCATGGGCCGTGCGTGGGTCGGCCCGCTGTACTGGATCCAGTGGGCTGGGGGACACCGCCGCCTCCATCCCCGCGGGCGGCGGACCGGTCCGGGAGGCGAACTCCGCCTCCCGGACTGTGCGTTGCGCAGGGCCTGTACGGAGCGTGCCCAACCCTGCCTGTCCCCGGCCGATTTGGCCGAAAATCGACGGTGGATTTCGGAGGCGATCAAGGCTCCGACCACGACTCTTGAGGGCGCGAAGGGGGTTTTCGGGGAGCGTTTCGGGGGCGCATTTACTTCGCTGTCGGCCTCCCTGCTGCCTGCTTGCTGCCTTTCTGCCGTCTCCTCGCTTCTCCCCTGCTTCCTCTGTGTTTCCCTCCGGCCTACGTGCGCGCGGCGGGAGTTCACCGGCTCACGGACGTCTCCACAAGGGCGCGTTCCGGGGCGCACAAGCCGTGGCGGGGGCCCTCCAGGGTGCATTCTTCGTGGCAGCATGGGAGCCGTTCGTACGGTGCACTGGTTGTCCACAGCCTGTGGAGGCGTCGATGCGGTGGTTGGTGGGATGGAGCAGCACCGCCGCTGGAGCCGCCCAGCCAGGAACGGGCGGGGCCACCGGATACGACGGAGCGACCGTGCACCCCGTGGGCTCCCAACTCCTGTGGGGCGACCCCGATCCGCTGTGGGCGGTCGGCGACTGGCGCCCCGACGAGGTGCGCGTGGTGAAGGCCGATCCGCAGACCCGGATCGCGGTCCTGGGCACGTGCGGAGCCTCCGACGAGGAACTGCGCGTCGGCCTGTTCGCCGCCCGGGGAGGGGCACTTCGCCATCTGACCGCCTGGCCCGGCAGTTACACCGCCGTCGTCCAGGTGGGGCGCAGGATCACGGTGTGCGGCGATCTCGCGGGCGCGCGGCCGGTGTTCTACACCCCCTGGGCGGGCGGCACGGCCTATGCGACCGCCGCGCTCCCGCTCGCCGACCTCATCGAGGCCAACCTGGACTTCGGACACCTCGCGGCGCTCCTCGCCGCCCCCGACGTACCGGCCGCAGTGCACGACTCCACCCCGTACGACGGCGTACGGCGCATTCCGCCGGGGCACGCGCTCATCCTGCGTGCGGGGGCGCGCGAGATCGCCGGGTACGAGCCGGTCGCCTCCCTCGCGGTCGCGGCGCCCCCGGCGGACCCGGCCGCCGCGGTGGACGGAGTGCGCGACGCCCTGATCGACGCCGTACGCGCGCGTCTGGCCGCGCCCCGGCACGTCCCGGGCACCGACATCGACCCGGGGCCCGTCCCCGGGATGGGACCGGCGGAGCGGCGCGCCGCGCGCGGGATGCCCGTCCCCGGGATCGGCGCCGACCTCTCCGGAGGGCCGGCCTCGGGCACGCTGGCCCTGCTCGCGGCAGGGCTCCCTGGGATGCCCGGAACGGTCCTCGGGCACGGCACCGGAGCCGGTGAACGCCTGCTGGCCGTCACCTTCAACGACCTGGCCGTCCAGGGGCGGGAGGCCGAGCTGGAGCGGGCCGGCACGCTGGCGGCCAATCCCCGTCTGCACCACGTTGTGGTGACCGGCGGCGAAGAAGTGCTCCCCTATGCCGACCTGGACGGTCCGCTGACGGACGAGCCGGGCCCCTCCCTGGTGACGGCCGCCAGACACCGCGCGCGGCTGGCCTCGGGCAGCGCCGACCACTTCACGGGCTACGGCGCGCGCCAGGTCCTCGACGCGCACCCGGCCCGCCTCGCGGACCTGCTGATGGACCGCAAGAGACGCCATCTCGTGCGCCCGGTGGCCGCGTTGGCGAAGGCGGACGGCTCGGTGATGGTCCCCGCGCGCGTGTACGGCGCGGCGCGGAAGCTGGCGCGCACGCCGTACCGGGCCGGGGTCGACTCACTCGCCGACCGGCTGATGCAGCGGCGGTTCGATGAGCCCGGAGGTGCCGTCGGAGCGTCGCTCGCCGCGCTCACCTGGGCAAGACCGGGGCCCGCGGCGCGCTGGCTGACCGGTGAGGCCCTCGCTGAAGTATCGGTTCGCCTCCAAGGAGCCGCAGGCCGGCCGGGGGTCGGTCCGTGGCAGCGCCCGGGCGACTTCCGCGCGCGTACGGCGCTCGCTCGCCATGCCGCGGATCTCCGTGTCCTGGAGCAGGCCGCCGAGATCCGCTCCCAGCGGCTGCACGCACCGTTCCTGGACAACCAGGTCGTCCGTGCGTGCCGGGAGCTTCCCGAGGCGCTGCGGGTGCAGCCGGGAGCGCGGGCGGAGATCCTGCGGACGGTCCTGGAGGGCGCGGGCGTCGGCGGCCTGCCGCCCGGCTGGGGCGCTCCCTCGCATGCCTCCTCGGCGGTCGCGGCCCGCACGGGCCTGCGGGTGGCCGCGGACTCCCTGGTCGCCCTGTTCGACACACCTCTGCTGGCGCAGGCGGGTCTGGTGGAGGCCCGCGTGGTCCGCAAGGCGGTGCGGGCCGTGGCGGCCGGCGCCCCGCTCCCCCTGGACGGTCTGGCGGACCTGGTCTCCCTGGAACTGTGGCTGCGCCGCCTGCTGGCCCGCCGGGGCACGTGCTGGACGGGCACCCCCGCGCGGGCGCGCGCGGTACCGGCGGGGATCGTGGCCCGGGGGCGGGCGCTGGGGGCGGGGGCGTAGGGCTCCGCTGGGCGCAGGTGCGCTGCTTGGGCGGTGCTCACCCCGGCAGCGTTGGCGCCGCAGCGGCACCTCGCAAGGCCGGGCTGCCGGACCTCCTCCCCCCGGGCAACCGCGCCACCGGGCACCGGGCACGGGACGGCGCCGTACGGCTTGCCGCATAAATCCGTGCCCTGTGCAGCCGCCTCCGGCCAGAATGGCCAAGTGCGGTACAAGATTCTGGGCGTCGCCCAAGCAGAGGACGACCGAGGAACACCCGTACCCGTCGTCGGCCCCCGCCTCCGTACGCTCCTCACCGCGCTCGCCCTGCGCCCCGGCCGCACCGCCACCCCGCAGACCCTGATCGACGAGGTCTGGGCCGACGACCCGCCACTCGACGCCCCGGCCGCCCTCCAGGCACTCGTCGGCCGCCTCCGCCGGGCCGTCGGCCGCGACGCGATAGCCTCCGGGCCCGGCGGCTACCGACTCGTCGCCGCCCGCGAGGCCGTGGACCTCTTCGTCTTCGAGGACCTCGTCCAGCGCGGCACCTCGTCCCTCACGCACGGCGACGCGCACACCGCCGCCCGCGATCTGCGCGAGGCCCTCGCCCTGTGGCACGGCCCCGCCCTCGCCGACCTCCCCGACCGCGGCGCCGCCGCCCGCCCCGAGGCCCTTCGCCTGGCGGCGACCCGCGCCCGCATCGAGGCCGACCTGCGCCTGGGCCGCGCCCCCGATGTCGTACCTGAGCTGACGGAGCTGACCGCGGTCCATCCGTACGACGAGCCCCTCCACGCCCTCCTCGTCCGCGCCCTGCGCGACACGGGCCGCGGTGCCGACGCCCTCGCCGCGTACGAGGCCGTACGCCGTGCGCTGGCGGACGGACTGGGCGCCGATCCCGGCCCGGAACTGCAGGCGCTGCACGCCGAGCTGTTGTCCCCGCAGCCACCCGCGCCCGCGGCCACGCCTGTTTCGACGCCCGCGCCCGCGTCCACAGCGTCCCGCACCCCCGCTCCCACGGCCTCCCGCGCCGAGCGCACCGGAAATCTGCGGCCCCGTCTGAACTCGTTCGTCGGGCGGGAACTCGAACTCGACGCCATCCGTTCGGACTTGCACAGGGCCCGCCTGGTCACCCTCACCGGACCGGGCGGCTCAGGGAAGACCCGCCTCGCCGAGGAAGCCGCCGCCGGGCTGCCGCAGGCGTGGCTGGCCGAGCTGGCCCCGCTCGACCGGCCGGAGGCGGTGCCGGCCGCGGTGGTCAGTGCGCTCGGCCTGCGCGAGACCGTGCTGATCACCAACGAGATGGTCACGCCGCAGGACGACCCGGTCGCCCTGCTGATCGAGTACTGCGCCCCGCGCAGCGAACTCCTGATCCTTGACAACTGTGAACATGTGATCGACGCCGCGGCCGGGCTCGCGGAGACCCTCCTGACGCACTGCCCCGGGCTCACGATTCTCGCCACCAGCCGTGAACCCCTGGGTGTGCCCGGCGAGTCGGTCCGCCCGGTCGAGCCCCTGCCGCCCGATCCCGCGAACCGCCTCTTCATGGAGCGCGCGGCGGCCGTGCGCCCCGACGCCCACGCCGTCCACGATCCGGCGGCCGTCGACGAGATCTGCCGCCGCCTCGACGGCCTGCCCCTGGCCATCGAACTGGCCGCCGCCCGCCTGCGGCTGCTGACCCCCCGCCAGATCGCGGACCGCCTCGACAACCGTTTCCGGCTCCTCACCTCCGGGAGCCGTACGGTGCTGCCCCGCCAGCAGACCCTGCGCGCGGTCGTCGACTGGTCCTGGGACCTGCTCGACGAGCGTGAGCGCACGGTACTGCGCGAGGTCTCCGTCTTCGCCGGCGGCTGGGACCTCGCCGCGGCCGAGGCCGTGTGCACCGGGCCCGCCGCCGATCTCATCGGGGCGCTCGTCGACAAATCCCTGATCGTCGCGACCCCGTACGAGGGGGACGGCGGCGGCATGCGCTACCGCATGCTGGAGACGATCCACGAGTACGCCACCGAGCGCGCCGCCGAGGTCCCCGAGCTGCGTGCCGCGGCGGAGCGCCGCCACCGCGCGTGGGTGCGGGCGGTCGTCGAGGAGGCCGATCCGAAGCTGCGCTCCGCCGAGCAACTTCCGTGGATCCGGCGTCTGGAGACGGAGCTCGACAACATCCGGACCGGGCTGTACCGCGCGATCGCCGCAGGTGCCGAGGAGGAGGCCGGTGCCATCGCCCTCGCGACGGGCTGGTTCTGGTGGCTGCGCAACTTCCGGCGCGAGGGCACGGAATGGGTGGATCGCCTTCTGTGCCTGGGAGCAGCCCGGGACGCCCGCGGCACGCACCACCGGGCTGACGGCCAGGCGGACGGCCGAGCGACGCCCCCGCCGTCGGCAGCCATGGACGTCCTCGAAGAGCTCGCCACGTTCGATCACATGGCTGTGTTCCTCGCGCACGCCGACGCCGAGGAGCACCACCCCCTCCACCGGCAGCGGATGAAGCTGCGGATGCTGCGCATGTTTCTGGTGTCGGAATCGCGGCCGGCGGACTCGATGCAGGACGAACGGTCGCAGCGGTACGTCGCCCGGGTGCGTGCGGCCTTCGAGGATTCCGGCCCGGACGGGGCCCGGCTGCCCGGCATCGTCTGGCCGCTCACCGTGTCCCACCTCGGCGAGTCGGACGACATGCGGCACGCGGTGGACAAGGCCGTCGCCAACTGCCGCGAACACGGCGGTGACTGGGAGGTCGGCGTCACCCTCATGCTCCGTACGCACATGCTCGTCGACTCTGCCGGCGGACTGCAGGACGTGGACGACGACCTCGCCGAGCTGCGCACGATCAGCCGCCGTGTCGGCGACCGCTGGATGCGCGCCCAGGTGTGCGGCGCGGCCGGCGAGGCGGCGATGGCGCGGGGTGCCTTCGAGGAGGCGAAGGGCGAGTACGAGGAGGCGCTACGGCTCGCCCAGGAGGTCGGGGCGTATGCGGAGATGCCGTTCCTGTTGGCACGGCTCGCCGAGATCGCCCACCGCGCGGGGAAGCGGACGGACGCCCAGACCGCGCTGGACGAGGCGAGAGACGCCGCCGACCTGTACGGCGTGCAGGACGCCCGCGCGTACATCAGCCTGCTGCGCGCGCAGCAGGCGCTGGACGAGGGGGAGACGGTCCGGGCGCGCGCATGGTGGGAGCAGAGCCGGGCGGAGACGTTCCGGGGCACGCCGCCCCCGCAGTTCATCGCCGCGCTCAACGGCATCGACGCGCTCGTCACGATCGCCGAGTCCGGCCCCGAGGCGGGACTGCCGAAGCTCGCCGAGACCCTGCGTCAGGCGGTGGCGAGCGGATGCGCGGAGTCGGTGACGGCGGGGCTGGCGGACGTCGCGGCGAACAAAGCCCTGGCACCCCTGGGCGAGTACGCGCGCGCGGTGCGGCTGCTGGCTGCCGCGGACCGCTGGCGCGGGCGCTCCGTGCGCCCCGAACCGGAGTGCACACATACCGCGTGGACGGAGGCCGCCGCACTGGAGGCCCTGGGCCGTGCCCGTTTCGACGCCGAGCGCGCTCGGGGCTGGGCCTTCACCCCGGACGACGTCCTGGGGGAGCTGGCGCAGGCGTTCGCCGATCACCCCGCGGAGTGAGCCCGGGTCCGGCCGAGTGAGCCCGTCCCATGACCTACTGGCAGGTGAACCGCGCCTCCGCCCAGTCCGCGAGCGCCACCTTGTCGTGCGGGGCGTCGGGTTCGACGACCATCCGCACCGTCCTGCGCCCGGTGAGCGCGACATGGACCGGCACCGGCTGGTCGCCGCTCGTGATCAGCGGTGACTGCCACACCCGCACCCCGTCGGCAAACACCGAGAACCGCACCTGGCGGGCGCGTCCCTTCGTCAGATCGTCGACTCCGACCAGTGCGTCGTACGCCGAGCACTGACGGTTGAGGTCGATCGTCACGGACGACGAGCCGTGGACGCTCACACCGTGCGTGTACCACAGGCCGGCGATCGACACCCCCCACCGCTGCCACACCCAGCCGCTCTCACGGATCCGCATCTCGGGCTCGGTGCCGTCGCCGGTGACGTCGTACCCCAGCTCGTTCCACTGGTAGACCACAAGGGCGGGCTCGGTGGGACTCGGTTTCGGTGTCGGCGTGGGAGTGGGGGTGGGGGTGGATGCCGGCGGGGGCTTCGGCGTCGGGGTGGGGGCAGGCGTCGGTGAAGCCTTCTCACCCGTCGGGGCCGGCGTCGGGGTGGGACTCGGCGCGGGTGTGGCCGTGGGCGTGGGGGGCATGGCCGGTGCGGGGCTCGCTGCCGGCGCCGGGGACTGGTCCACCACCGGCTGCTGCGCGGCCGGTTGCCCCTTCTGGTCCCGCGGTGAGGGGGCCGATGTGGGCACCTGTGACTCCGCCGCCTGGGTGGCGGGCAGCCTGGCCTCGGGCTTCCCGGGCGCTCCGTGGTGGGTGCCCAGTGCGAGCACGACCGCCGTGGTCGTCACCGCGACGACACCCGCCGCGATTCCGGCCTTCATCGCCGCGCCGAGCCCTTCCGAGGCCGCCGCGCCACTGCTCGCGCCGGCACTGCTCGCGCCGGCGCCGCCCGCGGTGGCACCGCCTGCGCCTGCACCGCCTGCGCCTGCACCGCCCGCGCCGCCCGTCATGGCCGCGCCCGCCGCACCCGCTCCCGCGCCCCCGGCGATGATCCCGAGCGCCTTGGCGTAGCCGGCGGCGCCGAACCAGCCGATGACCGCGACGGGTACGACGGCGGGGATGCCGTGCGCCAGTTCCTCGATCTGCCCGGCGGCCAGCCGGCACTTGGCGCACTCCTCCAGATGTTTGCGCAGTCCCCGCTCGGCCCGGGTGCGCAGTCTGCGGCGGGCGTACGTGCCGAGCTGGTCGGCGTAGCGCGCGCACTCCTCGTCGGAGGCGAGCGCGGCGCTCACATGCGCCTGGAGGTAGGCCTGCTTGAGGCCTTCGCGGGCCCGGCTGGCGAGAACGCGTGTGCCGTTGGCGTCCAGCCCGAAGAGCGTGGCGACCTCGCTCGGGGACTCGTCCTCGACCTCGGTGTGCCACAGCACCGCCTGCCAGCGTTCGGGCAGCGAGCGGAAGGCCTGCCTGGCCAGGGACTGTTCGGCCTCGTGCAGCGCACGCACATCCGCGCCCAGGTCCACACCGGTTCCGAAGGAGCCCAGGGACGCGGCGTCGTCGGACGCCTCGGACGGGCGCGCGGCCTGTGCGGCGAACACCGCGAAGTCATCGACCAGTTGCTCCCGCTTCGCGGACTTCGTCCAGGTCGCGGCGACACGGCGGACCGTCGTGAGCAGATACGCGCGGACGGCGTGCTCGGGCCCGGAACCGGCGCGCACGGCCTGGAGCATGCGGGCGAAGACCTCGGCGGTGAGGTCGTCCGCGGTGTGTGCATCGCGGCAACAGGTGCGGGCGTAGCGGCGCAGAGCTCCGGCATGGCGCCGGTACAGCTCCTCGTACGCCGTGTCGTCGCCGCCGCGCATCCGCTCGATCAGCTCGGAGTCCGAGGGCGGCAGCGCACTGCCGTCGCGCTGCGACGGCACGCTCTGTCCGGGCACCCTGCCGGGGCCGGGCCCACCCGTGGCACGCCGCGGCGGCCCGCCTTGGCTCGGCACCTGCGGCGTCTTCTGCGCGCCGCCACCACCAAGTGACTCGTCCCGTCCGTCAACGCTCATCCCGGAAGCCCCCGCCTGCCCAACCAGTACCGAAAACAGCCCCGAACACCGGTCAGAGTGCCATATAGGACTTTGGTCGGGAGAACGCCCTACCGACCCCGGCCCGATTCACGGGCGGACGCGCAGGGCCGACACCGGCGGTCCCGGCCGGGCACGGCCAATCGGACCACCCTGTGCGGGAGATCACCGAAACGGGCGATGCGAGGTCCTCGAGACGGCCGACATGCGAACGTGAGCCCTGGTCAACGCCCGGTCCCATACGCGGGCGGCGCAGCGCCCGCGCTCAGGAGACCCGTCGCCCGGGAAGAAGGACCCGGGTACCCGAAGCCCGCCCGCCTCACGCCGGACGGGACCGCAGGCCCTCCAGGAGGATGTCGAGCAGCCGGGCCGAGGCCGCCGCCTGCTGGGCGGCATCGGGCAGCGAGGGTGCCGCCGTCGCGATGACCAGCAGCACGTCCGACACGGTCACGTCCGCCCGCAGCTCACCCGCCGCGCGCGCCCGGTCGACGAGCTGTCCGACGACCTCCAGCAGCGTCGCCGCACCCGCGTCGTCCGGGTCCGGCGTGGACCGCTGCTCGACGAGCCGCAACTCGGTGGCCGACCGGTCCCGCTGCTGCGGCACCCGCGCCTCGTCCACCAGCACCGCGTCGGATCCCTCGGCGCCTTCCTCGACGACGCCCACCTTCAGTACCTGCGGCGGCAGCAGCCGCCCCGCGCCCGACGCCACCGACGTCCGCAGGAAGCGCGAGAGCGCTGACCACGGTTCGTCCTCCTGGCCGAGCGCCGCCCTGGCCTGCTCGGTCAGCCGGGAGGTCTCCTCCTCGGCTATCCGCCGCACCAGGACGTCCTTGCTCGGGAAGCGCCGGTACACCGTGCCGACGCCGACCCGTGCGCGCCGCGCCACGTCTTCCATCGGCGCGCCGTACCCCAGCTCGCCGAAGACCTCGCGCGCCGCGCGCAGTACGTGTTCCAGGTTGCGCTGTGCGTCCACACGCAGCGGCGCCGTCCGCGAACTGTCCCCGCGTCCGTTGCCCGCCGCCGCGCTCAACGCGCCGGCCGGTGCGACGGCCGACGCGGATGACCAATGAGAGTCCTGAATGTGCATGAGTGTTCCCCCGGTAATGACGTCTCCCCCCGGAGACTCTCCCCGCCATTGGAAGCCGGAGCGTACGGAACAAGCGTCGTACGTAACCGGGCCCGCCCGTCGCGGACCCACCGAGCGCATCCCCCTACACCCCGTCGACACACGAACATAGTTGAGCGGGAGTCAATTCAGAAGGGGCAGGTTCCGCACGGAGCGCCCCCCGATCGGAGCAGGGGCCCGTTACATCCCGATTGCGCCCCCTGATGCCACCCCGCTCACACCTGCTGACCTGCAGTCCTGCCCCGCACGCCGGTAATTCGGCCAACCCTTCTCGATACCTTCGTTCGGTCACACAATTTGCCGGGGCTGTGGACAAACTCAAGCGTCGGGTGCGTCATGGGATGGTGACGGCTGCGATCCATCGGGCGACGAACCCCGAACCCCCGAAGTGTGTGCGCGTCCTCATCGTCGGTGGCGGGTACGTCGGTCTGTACACCGCCCTGCGCCTGCAACGGAAGCTGAAGGCGGAGATCGGGCGGGGCGAGGTCGAGATCGTGGTGGTATCACCCGATCCTTATATGACGTACCAGCCGTTCCTGCCCGAGGCGGCCGCCGGCGCCATCTCGCCGCGCCATGTGGTCGTTCCACTGCGCCGGGTCCTCGAGGGCTGCCATGTGGTCATCGGCGAGGCCACGGCCATCGACCATGCCAAGCGCACCGCCACCATCGCCACGCTCGCCACCGAGGAGACCGGGCAGACCGAACAGATCTCGTACGACGAACTCGTCCTCGCCCCCGGCTCCATCTCGCGCACCCTCCCGATCCCCGGTCTCGCCGATCACGGCATCGGCTTCAAGACCGTCGAGGAGGCCATCGGACTGCGCAACCACGTCATCGAGCAGATGGACATCGCCTCCTCCACCCGTGACCCCGCGATCCGCGATGCGGCCCTCACCTTCGTCTTCGTAGGGGGTGGATTCGCGGGCGTGGAGGCGCTCGGCGAACTGGAGGACATGGCGCGCTACGCCGCGCGCTACTACCACAACGTGAAACCCGAGGACATGAAGTGGATCCTCGTCGAGGCCTCCGACCGCATCCTTCCCGAGGTCGGCGAGGAGATGGGCCGCTACACGGTCACCGAGCTGCGCCGCCGCAACATCGACGTACGTCTCGAAACCCGCCTTGAGTCGTGCGCCGACCGGGTCGCCGTCCTGTCCGACGGCGCGCGCTTCCCGACGCGTACGGTCGTGTGGACCGCCGGTGTGAAGCCGCATCCGATCCTCGAGGCCACCGACCTGCCGCTGAACGGGCGAGGCCGCCTCAAGTGCACCCCCGAACTGACCGTGGAGGGCGTCACGCACGCGTGGGCCGCGGGAGACGCGGCCGCCGTCCCCGATGTCACCGCCGAGGAGCCCGGCAAGGAGACCGCCCCCAACGCCCAGCACGCGCTGCGCCAGGCCAGGGTCCTCGCCGACAACATCGTCCGCTCGCTGCGCGATGAGGCCCTGGAGACGTACGCGCACAAATACGTCGGTTCGGTCGCCTCCCTGGGGCTGCACAAGGGTGTCGCGCATGTCTACGGGCGCAAGCTGAAGGGCTACCCTGCCTGGTTCATGCACCGCACGTACCACCTCAGCAGGGTGCCCACGTTCAACCGCAAGGCCCGGGTGCTGGCCGAATGGACCCTGGCGGGGCTCTTCAAGAGGGAGATCGTCTCTCTTGGTTCACTCGAACATCCCCGCGCGGAGTTCGAACTGGCGGCCGGTGGAAAGGCTTCAGAAGACCCGAAGGGGTCGTCCTGACCGGACCCAGGAACTCCGCCGGAAGGACAGGCGTCTGACGGATGTTGGTCCGGTCGGCCAGACTGGTCCA
The DNA here is from genome assembly GCF_040298185.1 of Streptomyces sp. NPDC001634. Taxonomy (NCBI): domain Bacteria; kingdom Bacillati; phylum Actinomycetota; class Actinomycetes; order Kitasatosporales; family Streptomycetaceae; genus Streptomyces; species Streptomyces sp. NPDC001634. The sequence continues at coordinate 52,296 of NZ_JBEOZU010000067.1, forward strand.
TGACCCTGGGCGGGCCGACCCCCGCCCTGACGAATCCACCAGGCTTTCCCCACTGTGCCGTATCCCCCGGGGGCAGGCCCCCGGACTTCCGACCGGATCCGGAGCCGGCCGGAGAAGACAACGACGAGGCAAGGAACTCGGTGAACTTCACGCGCTGGAGCGCCCGGCTCCCCGGAACGCAGCGCCGCGCGGCAGCGCGGACCGAGCACGCGGTCTCCCCGGACCGGCGGGGGGACGGCTCCGTACCCGCGGCCCGCGCCGAGCGGCTCACCGACGACCCGCTGGGCGTGCCCGCCGTCGACGAGCTGCCGGTGCGGGACGTCCTCGACCGCATCCCGGCCCTCGTCGCCCTGGTGCACGGCCCCGACCACCGCGTCGCGTACGTCAACGAGGCCTATGTGGCGGCCTTCGGCGACCGACCGGTCGGCGAACCTGCCCGCGAGGTACTGCCCGAGCTGGACGAACTGGGGCTCCTCCAACTCCTGGACCAGGTGCTGCGCAGCTCCAAGCCGCGCACGATCAAGTCCCGCAAGGCGCCGAGCGGCCGTTCGTACACGATCACGTGCACCCCGGTGGACGTGTCGGACGACAAGGCCAGGGGTGTACTGATCTTCGCCGCCGACGTCACCGACCATGCCGAGGCCGCCGAACGGCTGCGGGCCAGCGAGCGGGAGCAGCGCGAGACCGCGGTGACCCTCCAGCGTTCCCTGCTGCCCCAGGAGCTGGAACAGCCCGACGACCTCCGCATCGCCGCCACCTACCAGCCCGGCGGCACGGAGGCCGCGGTCGGCGGCGACTGGTACGACGTGATCACGCTCGGCGGCGGCCGCACGGCGCTGGTGATCGGCGACGTGATGGGCAGGGGCGTGCGCGCGGCGGCGGTGATGGGCCAGCTGCGCACGGCGGTCCGCGCCTATGCCCGCCTCGACCTGCCGCCGCACGAGGTGCTCCAGCTCCTCGACGGCCTCGCCGCGGAGATCGACGCCAACCAGATCGCGACGTGCGTGTACGCCGTCCACGACCCGAACGAGGGCCGGCTGGTGTACGCGTCCGCGGGCCATCTCCCGATCCTGGTCCGCGACGAGAGCGGAGTGGTCCTCCGTGCCGACGAACCGACCGGCCCGCCGCTCGGCACCGGCGGCTGGATGCATGCGTCGGGCTCGGTACCGCTGGGGCCCGGCTCCACGGCCGTCCTCTACACGGACGGGCTGGTCGAGCGCCGGGACGCCGACCTGGACGAGGGCATCGAGGCCCTGGAGCGCGCGCTCGCGGGCGCCACGGGCACACCACAGGTGATCTGCGACCGCCTCGTCCGCTCGGCGGGCGTCACGGCGGACCATGACGACGACGTGGCGGTCCTGGTCCTCCAGCATCCGGCGCGTATGGGCCCGGACGGCGACCTCTTCCGTAACGCCGCCCTGGAGCTGCTCGGCGGAGTGGAGGCGGCTCCACGCGCGCGTGCGTTCGCCTCCGGCGTACTGACCAGTTGGCGGTTCCCTACGGATCTGCACGACCTGGGGGTTCTGGCGACGAGTGAACTGGTCGCGAACTCGCTGCAGCACGGCACCCCGCCGATGAGGCTGCGACTCCGGCGCACGGACCGCCGTCTGATCATCGAGGTGACGGACGGCGACGACCACCTCCCCCGCCGCCGCCGCGCGGAACCGGCGGACGAGGCGGGGAGGGGCATCGCGATCGTGGCGACCATCGCCTCCAGCTGGGGCTCGCGCCGGACACCGGGGGGCGGGAAGGCGGTGTGGTGCGAGTTCGCGTTGCCGAGGGGTGGGGGCTGATTGTCCTCAGCCCGTTCGGGAACCCTCAGGCGCGCGCCGACGCGGGTTCCGCCGACGCGCCCCCCTGCGCCACCACCCGGCTCCTCCCCAGCGACGGCTGGTTCTGCGCCGGAGTGAGCCGACGCCCCAGCCCGAGCGCCAGGAACGTGATGCCCAGCGAGCACATCAGGAACGTCACGATGTACGGCGCGGGCAGCGATGCGCCCAAGGGACCGCCCACCACCGGCCCCACCGCGAGGGCGAGCTGCTTCACCAGGGCGAAAGCGGAGTTGTACTGGCCCGCCATCCCCGACGGCGCAAGGTCCGCCACCAGGGGCGCGACCGTCGGCGACAGCATCGCCTCACCGAGACCGAAGAGCGCGTACGTCGAGACGAACGCGGCCGTCGCCATGTCCCGGCTGCCGTGCCCCAGCCCCGCATACCCCGCCATGACCCAGGCGAGGGCCCAGATGAGCCCCACGGCAGCGATCACCCGCGACCGCTTCCGCCGCTCCACGAACCTCAGCACCGCGAACTGCGCGACCACGATCATCCCGGTGTTCGCCGCCAGCGCCGTACCCAGCGCGGAGGTGGAGATCCCGGCCGCCTCGACGCCGTACGCGCTCAGGCCCGACTCGAACTGCCCGTAGCAGGCGAAGAACAGCACGAAGCCCAGCACACACAGCTGCACCATGGCCCGGTTGCCGAGCAGCTGCCTCCAGCCGGCCCGCCGGCCCTGCGGCGCCGCGGCGTCAATCTTCGGCGCGTGCGGCACCCGAACGGTAGACATGATCACGACGAGCACCAGAAATATCGCGGCCTCGATCGAGAACAGCAGCGTGAAGGACGCAGCACGCGAGGCGTCGACGAGATGGCCACCGATCAGCCCGCCGACGCCGAGGCCCAGGTTCTGCAGGAAGAACTGCATGGCGAACGCGCGCGACCGGGTCTCCGCCGTCGAGCAGTCCGCGATCATCGTGGCCAGCGCGGGCTGCATCACGGCCTGCCCTGCGCCCAGCAGGGCCGCCGACAGCAGTACGGTCATCGCGCTTGCCGCAAGCCCCAGGCTCAGCGAACCCATCGCGGCGACCACCAGGGCGGCGAGCAGCACCGGAAGCGGGCCACGCCGGACGATGGCCCGTCCGGCGAACGGAAGCACGACGAGTGCGGCCACGGCGAAGACGGCGAGTACGAGACCTGCCGTCGTAGCACCGAGATCCCGTACCTGCGCCACATAGACGTACAGATACGGGACGGTGAAGCCGAGGCCGAACGCGCTGAGTGCGTTGCCCACATGGATCCGGCGCATCGCTGCGCCCCTTGCCCTGGTCACGTTCACCTGCCTTAGGAAGAGGGCCCGCAGAGGACTGACCAAGCAGGTCTTACCTCCGAAACAGTTAGCCCTGAATACTTCGAAGCTAAAGTTAGACACTAAACAGTACATCTTGAAGGACTTTGACGCCAAGCGAGGCGTGCCATACTGCGGCCATGGGCGACACCCCCGGCGCCGGCGAGCCGACCCTCGACGAACAGATCGCCGCCTACCAGCGCGAGTTCCAGGACCTGGACCCCCAGGTCGAGAAGATCGTCTCGGCGCTGTCCCGCCTCAACCGCAGGATGAACGTCGCCTACGGCCGCCAGACCGCCGCACTCGGCATCAGCAACGCGGAGTGGGAGGTCCTCAAGGCCCTCGTCCTCTCCGGTGCCCCCTATCGAATGAACCCGGGAGACCTGGCCAAGCGGCTCGGCCTGACGCCCGCTGCGATGACCCATCGCATCGACCGCATGGTGAGCGAGGGTCTGGTCACCCGGGAGCGCGACGAGGCCAACCGGGTCCGCGTGATCGTCGAACTGACCGCCGAGGGCCGCGAGAAGTGGCTGGAGGCGATGCGCCTGGCCTCCGGCTTCGAGGAGGACCTCCTCCAGGACCTCTCCCCCGAGGACCGCACCGTTCTGGGTGAGGTACTGACACGTCTGCTGCGCCGTGTGGAGCACGCACAGCCGGACGCCGGCGGCCGCCTCAACGACCTGGACTGACGCCGTCGGAGGTTTGGCGGCCCGTCGTCCAGGGGAGGCTTGACAGCCCACCCCCTGATCCGTAAAGTCCTCCGGGTTGCCACGGGGCCGTAACGGTTCTTCGGCAGCAGCTCCCGCCGCGATAGCGGCAACCAAACCACTCAGCACGATCACCCAACAGGGTTGAATTCGGCGTGCCCGAATTCAATTTGATTTGGGTACGGCGACTCCGATCCACTCGATTGGGAATCGCCGGAGAGATCCGCTAAGGTTTGAGGCGTCGGAACGGCCCAACGGCCGCGATGACAAACCCGGTTGACGGGGAGTCGGAGCCCGAAGGGAACTGAGGGATCTGATAGAGTCAACACCGCCGGAAGGCCGAAAGGCCGGAAAGCACCGAGGAAATCGGATCGGGAAAAGATCTGATAGAGTCGGAAACACCGAAGGGAAGCGCCCGGAGGAAAGCCGCGAGAGTGAGTCTCTCGGGTGAGTACAAAGGAAGCGTCCGTTCCTTGAGAACTCAACAGCGTG